>JANYGE010000006.1 GCA_025362535.1 Hyphomicrobiales bacterium | reverse complement strand
GCTACGCTGCCTGAACTTGATGCAAAATCATTGCGCGAGAAACTTACAGTGCCGGGTCGCGCCTTTGTCTGGCTGAAACGTCAAGCCAGTCCTGAAGAGCGCGATGCAGTTTATAATCTTGGCATACCTGGTGTGGGTTATGTGAATGAGCGCAAGAGGGTTTATCCACTTGGTCGCTTGGCGGCACATACGATTGGTTATGTTGATGTAGACACCAAAGGTATTGCTGGCATCGAAAAATATTTAGATGATCAGGGTGCACTCTATACGGCATCATTGTCTGAACCGGATACAGAAACGACTGCACCTGCACAATTGGCCATGGATACACGGGTGCAACATGTCGTAACTGATGAGGTTACCAAGGCTGTTATCAAGTTCAAAGCCAAAGCGGGTGGCGGAATTATATTGGATACTGAGACGGGTGAGATTGTGGCTTTGGCTTACACACCGGATTACAATCCAAACTCAGATGATAAGCGCTTGACCTCTGATCAACAGAATAAACTCACCAGCGGTGTTTATGAATTGGGCTCGGTGATCAAGGCCGTGACTTTCGCAATGGCGTTTGATTATGGCACTGCGAATTTGCAATCGACCTATGATGCACGGTTTCCATTGGTGATCGGCAATGCGCGGATCAATGATTTTCACGCAGAACATAAAATTCTGACCGTGCCGGAAATTTTTACCAATTCATCAAACATAGGCACCGCCAAGATGGCTTTGCAGGTGGGACTTGAGCGCCACTATGAATTTTTGCGCCGCGTTGGTTTGCTTGATAAGCTAATCACCGAAGTCCCTGAAACTGCAAGACCATTATTGCCAAAACATTGGAGCAAGTTATCATCGGCCACGGCGGCCTTTGGCCATGGCTTTGCCGTGCAGCCTTTGCAAGGCCTTTCGGTTATTTCTGATCTTATCAACGGCGGCATGTCGATTCCCCCGACGTTCTTGCGGCGTTCGAAAGAGGAAGCTCAGGCCCTCGCGCACCGGATTGTGAAGCCGGAAACTTCAGAAAAAATGCGCTATCTGTTTCGTTTGAATGTAACAGAGGGCACAGCCTCTAAAGCTGACGTAATTGGTTATCGTGTGGGCGGAAAGACAGGCACTGCGGAAAAAGTGATCCATGGCCGTTATTCGAAAGAGCATAGTTTGGCCTCGTTCATTGGTGCTTTTCCGATGGATCATCCCAAATATGCCATTTTCGTAATGTTGGACGAACCTGTAGCTTTGCCGGAAACTTATGGATTCTCGACGGCTGGTTGGAATGCGGTGCCTACGGCATCAAGGATAATCGAACGGGTGGCGCCTTTGCTTGGGGTCACTCCGGTATTTACGGAAGAGGATAAAGTGAAACTTGCAAAGCAAGCAAAAGCGGCAAAGAAGGAAGGCTGAGTGAGATGAGCATTCGCCTCAGCCACCTGTTGCTTGATGATGCGCAGTTGCCAAAAATTGGCGATGTGCAGATTGCTGGCATGACCTCAGACAGCCGCGAGGTTCAAGCTGGCTTTGTGTTTGTGGCATTGCCCGGCACGAAAGCTGATGGAGCGAGTTTTATTCCTCAGGCCATTAAGCAAGGTGCTGTTGCTGTTGTGTGTCAGTCTGCCAGTTTCAGTGGGGACACTACAATTCAAAGTGATAACCCACGTCGTCTACTTTCGCTCATGGCTGCACGGTTTTATGACCGTCAGCCTGATACGGTTGTCGCCGTCACTGGCACCAACGGCAAAACGTCGGTGACCGTTTTTGTGCGGCAGATTTGGGAGGCTATGGGGTTTCGTGCGGCAAGCCTTGGCACGATTGGTGTAGTTGGCCCCAATGGCAGCGAATATCTTTCGCATACAACACCAGATCCGGTGAAGCTGCATGCATTGGCCGCAAAACTGCGTGATGATCATGTGCAGCATTTGGCAATTGAAGCTTCAAGCCATGGTCTGGCGCAGTATCGTTTGGATGGTTTACGCCTCACTGCGGGTGCCTTCACCAATCTCACGCGTGATCATCTTGATTATCATGCGACGCTTGAAGAATACTTCAATGCCAAGATGCGGTTGTTTGAAGAGCTACTGCCAGAGAACGCAGCAGCTGTTATAAACATGGATATGCCAGAAGCAGATGAGATTCTAAAGCGCGTAAAGGCGCGAGGCTTGCGGGCATTTACAGTTGGGCAGAAGGGCCGTGATCTCTGTTTGCTTGAAACACAGCGTTCTGGTCTGGGGCAAGCCTTGAAAATAAAATCGGCGACTTTAACTCATCATATCAGTCTGCCATTGGTTGGAGAGTTTCAAGCCTCAAATGCATTGGTTGCCGCTGGTCTGGTGATTGCTGCTGGTGGTGAAGAGACATTGGCTTTGCATGCGCTTGAATCTCTCAAGGGAGCTCGTGGTCGCTTGGAGCTGGCTGGTGCTTCTCAATCAGGTGCTAGTGTGTTTGTTGACTATGCGCACACGCCTGATGCCCTTGAAACAGCGATCAAAGCCTTGCGACCCTATGCGGGCAACAAGCTTGTTGTGGTGTTCGGCTGCGGCGGGGACCGTGACAAAGGCAAGCGACCATTGATGGGTGAGATTGCCGGACGCTTGGCTGATATTGCTTATGTGACGGATGATAATCCGCGTGGCGAAGAGCCTGCTCAAATTCGCCGCGACATTTTAAGCGCCGTACCTTCGGCTATTGAAATTGGTGATCGGGCTCTAGCAATTTTGGAGGCGGTTAAGAACTTGAACGCTGGCGATATTCTTCTTGTGGCAGGCAAAGGCCACGAAGAAGGGCAGACTGTAGGCAAGATCATTATTCCATTTAGCGACCACGATGCGGTTGCCGCCGCTTTGCGCGGAGAGACTTATCATGGCTGATCGTGCCCTTTGGACTTCACAAGAGTTGGTTGCGGCCACTGACGGGACATTGCATGGCACGGTGCAGGGGCCAGTAAATGGTGTTTCGATTGATTCACGCGCCGTTGCAGCTGGCGATGTGTTTGTAGCCATCAAAGGTGACAAAATGGATGGTCATGATTTCGTTGTCAGTGCTTTAAAATCAGGTGCTGGTGTGGCTTTGGTTTCGCAAGTGACCGATGAAATGCGCGCTGCTGGCGCTGTGCTGCAAGTGGCCGATGATCCGTTGCGCGGGTTAGAAGATATGGGCCGTGCGGCACGAGCATGGAGCCGGGCTCAAGTTGTTGCGGTTACTGGCAGTGTAGGTAAAACCAGCACCAAGGAAATGCTGCGCGTGGCCCTTGCTGCTTCGGGTGAGACCCATGCCTCGGCCGCCTCGTTTAACAATCATTGGGGTGTGCCTTTAACGCTGGCGCGGTTTTCGCGAACTGCGGCGTTTGGGGTATTTGAAATTGGGATGAACCACAGTGGTGAGATAACGCCGCTGGTAAAAATGGTTCAGCCCCATGTTGCCATCGTTACGAATGTTGCGGCCAGCCATCTTGGGCATTTTGCTTCGCTTGATGATATTGCTGAAGCAAAGGCTGAAATTTTTTCTGGTGTGGTTGAGGGTGGAGCTGCAGTCATCAATCGGGACTCGCCGCACTTTGAATTGCTTGCAGCTCGGGCCAAAGCTCGAGGGATTAAAAGCATTATCGGTTTTGGCCGCCATAAGGATGCAGCCGTGCGCTTGGAGCAGGTGGCTCTCCATGCTTTCTGCTGTTGCGTGACAGCCGATGTGATGGGCGAGAAAGTGAGCTATAAGCTTGGCGTGCCCGGTGAGCATATGGCGATCAATAGCTTGGCTGTGTTGGCTGTTGTCAAATTGATGGGGGCAGATTTGGCGCGCGCGACCATGGCGCTGGCCCATGCTGAGCCAGCCAAGGGAAGGGGTGTGCAAGAACGCTTGCGCATTGGCTCTGGTGAGCTGTTGTTGATCGACGAGAGCTATAATGCCAACCCAGCTTCAGTGGCGGCAGCATTGGCTTTGCTGGCCCATGCCAAACTCGGCAAAAATGGCCGGCGCGTGGCGGTTTTGGGCGATATGTTAGAGCTTGGACAATTTGGGCCGGACTTTCATGCCGAGCTTTCTAAGCCCATGGACGAGCATGCAATTGATGTATTATACGCCGCTGGCCCGCTGATGAACCATTTGTGGGAGAAAACGCCTGCGGCCAAACGCGGGGCCTATGCTGCCAACTCAACCGCACTTAAAGACAGTTTGCTCGCGCAACTTCGGTCAGGTGATGTGGTGATGGTCAAAGGCTCGCTGGGCAGCCGCATGGGGATTTTGGTGGATGCTCTGCGGGCGCAATTTGCCCCGATTAAAAAGGAAAGCTGATCAATGCTCTATTATTTGGTGCTGAAGCTCACCAGCGAAATTTCGGCGTTTAACGTGTTTCGTTATCTGACCACGCGCACGGGTTGCGCTATAATCACGGCATTGCTTTTCATTTTTGTTTTTGGCCCAAAAATTATTGCCTTGTTGAAAGTTAAACAGGGCAGGGGCCAGCCTATTCGGTTGGATGGACCACAGCGCCATATTATTGAAAAGCAGGGCACGCCCACGATGGGTGGGTTGATGATTTTGTCGGGTGTGTTTGTTTCCACCTTGCTATGGGCGGATTTGAGTAATCTTTATGTTTGGTCGGTTTTGTTCGTCACACTCGGTTACGGGGCCATTGGATTTTATGACGACTATTTGAAGGTCACGCGCGCTTCGGTGCGGGGCTTTTCGAGCAAGGCTAGGCTGCTGGCGGAATTTGTGATCGCAGGTGCTGCCGTTCTGTGTTTCATGCGCATGGGCCAAGCTCCTCTCTCGAGTTCTCTCGCTGTGCCCTTCTTCAAAGATGTGCTGATTTATTTTGGCCCATTCTTCATCTTCGTCGGCATGTTTGTAATTGTTGGAGCCGGCAATGCGGTGAACATCACAGATGGCTTAGATGGTCTTGCGATTGTTCCGGTGATGATTGCGGCGGGCAGTTACGCTTTAATTGCCTATCTCGTCGGCAATGCGGTGTTTTCCGGCTATTTGAATTTGCATTTCGTTAAAGGCACTGGCGAGCTGGTGGTGATCTGTGGGGCGCTTATTGGAGCAGGTCTAGGCTTCCTGTGGTTTAATGCACCGCCGGCGATGATTTTTATGGGTGATACGGGCTCATTATCTTTGGGCGGTTGCCTTGGGGCTATTGCAGTTGCTGTGAAACATGAAATTGTTTTGGCGATTATCGGTGGCTTGTTTGTGTTGGAAACCGTTTCCGTAATTGTGCAGGTTGCTTCCTTCAAAATGACGGGCAAGCGCGTGTTTGCCATGGCACCCTTGCACCATCATTTTGAACAGAAGGGTTGGAAAGAACCCACAATTGTTATTCGCTTTTGGATTATTGCCTTTGTGTTGGCGCTGATTGGCCTTTCAACTTTGAAGTTGAGGTAACCACTGCGATGTTTGCTGCCACCTCATTCAAAGGAAAATCAGTTGCCGTGTTCGGTTTAGCGCGCAGCGGAATTTCTTGTGCGCAAAGCTTGATTGCAGGTGGCGCTAAGGTTTTTGCTTGGGATGATTCAGAGCCTGCTGTTGAGAAGGCGCGTGCTGAAGGCATTATGATTACCAATCTCCATACTGTCGATTTTAAAAGACTCGACAGTTTGGTCTTGAGCCCAGGAGTTCCATTTACCCATCCTGAACCGCATTGGACTGTTGTGAAGGCCAAGCAAGCAGGTATTGAAATTATTGGTGATACTGAGATTTTCGCCCGTGAGGTGCAAGGCAGCGGGGCCAAGATTGTTGCGATCACGGGCACCAATGGAAAATCAACGACAACCGCATTGATTGGTCATGTGCTACGCTCTGCTGGGCTTGATGTGGATGTCGGCGGCAATATTGGCTTGGCAGTTTTCAATTTACGGCCACCTGCGGGAAAGCGAATTTACGTATTGGAGCTTTCATCATTCCAAATTGATTTGATGCCTGGGCTTAAACCAGATGTGGGTATTCTCACCAATCTCACACCTGACCATTTGGACCGCCATGGCAGCATGGAACATTATGCTGAAGTGAAAGCGCGCATATTTGCCAAGATCCAAAAAGGCGATACGGCATTGGTGGGGGTTGATGATGAGTGGTGTGAGGCGATTGCTGCCCGTAACTCTTTGATCACCCCTGTTTCAGTTTTGCGAGTGTTGGATAATGGCTTGAGCGCACCAGATGGAATTTTGCGTGATGGCACAATCGAGATTGATCTTCGTGCAATGCCCGCTTTGAAAGGCCGACATAATTGGCAAAATGCGTGCATGGCTTATGGTGCTGCCCGCGCACTTGATGTTTCGGTTGATGCTATTGCGCAAGCGATGAAGAGTTTTCCTGGTCTTGCACATAGAATGCAACAGATAGCCACGTTTAAGGGTGTGCCGTTTATAAATGATTCAAAGGCCACCAATGCCGATGCTGCGGAAAAAGCCTTGGCTTCGTTTGATCAGATTTATTGGATTGCCGGTGGCATTGCTAAGTCTGGCGGCATTGAGCCGCTTCAACCTTATTTTTCAAAACTCAAAAAAGTCTATTTGATTGGTGCCGCGGCTGCGGAATTTGCCGAGGTGTTGCGGGGCAAAGTTGACTATGTGATGGCTGATACTCTGGAGAACGCGGTGCAAATGGCAGCGCAGGACGCAACTCCTGATGCCGTGGTGTTATTGTCGCCCGCTTGTGCATCATTTGATCAGTATAAGAATTTTGAAGTGCGCGGTGATGCCTTTGTTTCTTTGGTTGCGCAATTGCCCGGTGTTCAAATGGCTAATGGAGGATAATCCTGATGTTGATTTCACGCAGTGATCGTGGTGCCTTAG
>JANYGE010000465.1 GCA_025362535.1 Hyphomicrobiales bacterium | reverse complement strand
TAACGCCCGAGTTTGAAGTGGCCTTGAAATCGCCAGCCAGTGCTTTGGTGTGGCCAGGGGTGAGAACGCACGAGGCTCCCAAGGTGATAAAGCTTCCTATCGCGATGAAAGCAAAACCCGTTCGTGCCAGCAAGAATCCGGTTTTGAGCGCGCTGGTAACGCGAGCCTGCGATGTGCTGATTGCGGCGGAGGGCCAGCTTAATGCCTTGGATGCAAAGGCCGGTGATGGTGATACGGGTTCAACCGTGGCAACGGCGGCTCGTTTGTTGAAAGCGAATTTGAGCAAATTGCCTTTGGCTGACACGGCTTCGTTTTTTGCGGCGGCGAGCGATGGTTTTACGCGCGGCATGGGCGGCTCCAGTGGGGTGTTGATGGCAATTTTCTTTGCGGCAGCTGGAAGTGCCAAGGGCACTTGGCAAAATGCATTGCAAGCGGGCCTTGCCAAGATGATGGCCTATGGCGGGGCCAAACCGGGTGACCGCACGATGATTGATGCCTTGCTGCCGGCGCTTGAAGTTTTGGCTAAGGGTGGAGATTTGGCGGCAGCCGCCAAAGCCGCGCGTAAGGGAGCCGATGCGACTCAGAAAATGACACGCGCGAAAGCTGGCAGGTCTAGTTATGTTTCTGAATCGAATTTGGCAGGAGTAAGTGATCCTGGCGCTGAAGCTGTGGCGCTGTTGTTTGAAGGGCTGGTTTAATTTCTGTTGGATTCATGATTGTTGAACTCACCATTTTCAATGGCTCTGTCAGCATTTCTGTATGAAATTTCAAGATGAAGGGCCATGGCGCGGCGGGCCCGCTCGGGATCTTTGCTATTTAGCGCACGAATAATCTCGCGGTGATGTTCGAGTGTGGCTTCGCCTTCGCCACTTCGCGGCAACATCAAGTGGCGGCAGCGATCAAGTTGGGCCTTAGATATCTCAATTGACCTCCAAAGACGGGGCAAATCGCTAATTTCTGCAATGTAACGGTGGAATTGATCATCATGGCCGATGGCCGCTGAATAGTTCTTGCGATCAATTGCGCGAGCATGGTGAAGCAATATGTCGGATAGTGTATCAGCATGGTGATCGTTCATACGAGTGGCAGCCTGAGCAGCACTCTCCGTTTCCAAAGCACGACGGATCAGAAAGGCCTGCTCAACTTCATGGCGGTCAATCTTCGATGCATGGGTTCCAGATTGCGCAACCACATCAACCAAATGTTCATCGCTCAATTTCTTCACGGCTTCACGCACCGGAGTGCGCGACATTTTCAATTGAGCGGCAATGAGTTTCTCGTCGATGACTTCGCCAGGTTTGATGGCTCCCGATAGAATCAGCTCTCGCACCAAGCCATAAACTTGATCACGCAAGGGTTGTTTGCGATCCACTTTCAGCTTGGTGAGATCAAAAGGCATGTCTGTCATACTAATATAACAGTTCTGGACAGCAATAGAAAAATCTGTTTAATCTCAAGAAAAATAAAAAAGCTTTCGGAGGATGGGACGTGTCTGCTCATAATTTTCCTAAATTGCACAACGCGATGTGGCCGGGTCTGGTTGGCAAAGGAGCCGACTCGGAACCAGGGCTTGAGCTCGATACACTGATTGACCTGACGGCGAAAGCTGAGGTGAATGGGGTGAAGTTCGATGGCATAGATATTTTTCATGTGGCCCCACACACCAATATTGATTTCACCGATGATGAAGTGAAGCGTCTTGCTGAAAAAGTGCAGCGCAAAAATTTGAAAATCGGCTCGATTGTAGCGCCAGTATGGCCACCTGTGGGGGGGGGTTCAGCGATGGGTTCACCTGCTGACCGCAAAAAATTTGTTGAGAATGTGAGAAAGTCTTGCAAGCTGGGTGCGCGTTTGCGCGAGCTTGGGGTTAGGCCTTACGGGATTATTCGCATTGACTCGGCTGCTGGCCCGGCTGACTGGGTTAAAGACCCTGTGGGCAATACCAAGAAAATTGCCAAGACCTTCCGCGAAGCGTGCAGCGTTGCTGTCGATTATGATGAGCGCTTGGCCGCTGAAGGCGAGATTTGCTGGGGCGGCATGCATTCTTGGAAAGACATGATCAATACGCTTGAGGAAACTGACCGCCCGCATACGATCGGCTTCCAAGCGGATATGGCCCATACGCTGCTTTATACGATGGGATATAATGCGCCGAAGTCACGCCTGCTGCCCGCTAAGTTTGATTGGAAGAGCAAGAAAACTCTTGATGAAGCGCTGACGAAAATGACTGACGCGTTGCGGCCATGGACGATTGATTTTCACGTCGCACAAAATGATGGCACAGTGAAGGGCCTTGGCTATCACGATAAAACGGGCCGCCATTGCATGGTGAATGATCCCAAAGGCAAGCTTGATATTCCAAAGCATGCGGGCCTGTGGATGCGCGGCAAAGATGGCGAACTCACCAAAGCCTTTAAGCATATTTGCTGGGATGGTTGCATGTTCCCCAACGAAGTGATGCTGAAGCAGCAGACCTGGAATGACATTCTTGCCACCATGATCAAGGTGCGTGACAAACACGGCTGGACCGTATGATGGCGAAGAAGAAACTCAATATCGGCATGGTCGGCTATGGCTTTATGGGCCGTGCGCATTCCAATGCCTTTTCGCAAGTGAGCAATTTCTTTCAGTTGCAACATGAGCCCGTGCTTAAAGCGGCCTGTGCGCGTGATCAGGGAAAGCTCAAAGCCTTTGCTGATCAGTGGGGTTATGAATCAACGGAATCTGATTGGCGCAAACTGGTTGAGCGCAAAGATATTGATGTGATCGATATTGCGGCTTCGAATGATATGCATCTTGAGATCGCCATAGCTGCCGCAGAGGCTGGCAAAATTGTGATGTGCGAAAAACCCTTGGGGCGCAATGCAGCTGAATCTGCCAAGATGGTTGCTGCGGTTGAGAAAGCCAAAGTGCCAAATATGGTCTGGTATAATTATCGCCGTGTGCCAGCTGTGACTTTAGCCAAGCAGCTGATTGACGAAGGCAAGCTTGGCAAGATTTTTCATTACCGCGCCAAATTTCTGCAAGACTGGACCATTTCTGCTGATCTGCCGCAAGGCGGGCAGGGCCTGTGGCGGCTTGATGTGAATGTGGCAGGCAGTGGGGTGACGGGCGATTTGCTGGCCCATTGTATTGATACGGCCATGTGGCTCAATGGCGGCATTGATAAAGTGATTGGGCTCACCGAGACTTTTATCAAAGAGCGTGAGCATAATCTCACGGGCAAGAAAGAACCCGTTGGCATTGATGATGCGAGCTTGTTCCTGGCGCGCTTTAGCAATGGCTCATTGGCGAATTTCGAAGCCACCCGCTATGCCCGTGGCCATAAGGCGCTCTACACATTAGAAATCAATGGTGAAAAAGCCTCGATCATGTGGGATCTGCATGATCTGCATCGTCTGCAATATTTTGATCATCGTGATGAGGGCCGCACGCGTGGCTGGCGCTCTATCCATGTGACGGATGGTGATCATCCTTATATGGCCAAGTGGTGGGTGCCTGGTTTGCAAATTGGCTATGAGCATAGCTTCATCCACCAGGTCGCCGATTTCATTGAAGGTCTTGAAACGGGAAAACCAGCAGCGCCAACATTCCGTGAAGCTATGGCAACAGATGTGGTTACAGATGCGGTGCTTAAATCTGCACGCACAGGTCAGTGGGAGAATATATCTGCTTAAATTTTGCACTGCACATAAATCACGCGGTGTTACGAATAGAATTTATTTTTGAATCAGCATGTTGTGGCCTTGCAATTCGTCAGCATGCGGATAATTTAAACAAAAAAAATATTGCACTAGGAAATGGGAATGTCGGTAAGCGAAAATACGGCTCTGCGGTTGACGGGAATTTCAAAATCCTATGGAGCTGTTCGTGCACTTGAAGATTTATCCTTTGATGTGGCGAAGGGGCGGTTTTTTGTTCTGTTCGGACCCAGTTCTGTTGGCAAGACAACAGCACTCAGAACCATCGCGGGCTTGGTGAAACCTGATGTCGGTTCAGTTGAAATAAATGGTCATGATCACACAGATGCGCCGATTACTGGGCGTGGTGTTTCCATGGTGTTTCAATCCTTCGCGCTTTACCCGCATCTTACGGTTTATGAAAACTTTGCCTATCCCTTGCGTGAAGAAAAAGTTGGACGCGAAGAAATCGATAAGCGGGTCAAAGAGACAGCAACAATGCTCAAGCTCTCGCATCGCTTGGAGCGTAAGCCCAGCACACTTTCGGGTGGTGAGCAACAACGCGTCGCCTTGGGGCGATCACTGATCCGGCGTCCGGATATTCTGTTGCTCGATGAACCTTTGACCAATCTTGATGCGAAGCTGCGCCATGATATGCGAGCTGAATTAAAACGTCTGCACCGCCAGTTTGGCATGACGATTGTCTATGCAACACCTGATGAACTTGAAGCGCTGTCCATGGGCGAAGAAATTGCCGTGATGCGCGATGGTGCAGTCGTGCAACGTGGCACGCCGGATGAACTCTATGAAAGCCCGATCAATACTTATGTGGCCGGAAAAATCGGTTCGCCCCACATGAACATAATCAAAGCGACAGCGGGCAAAAATGAGTTTAGTTCGTCGCTCGGCACGATTGCGCCAAAGTCGAAATTGAAGTCAGTTCAGTTGGGCGAAGCCGCATTGCTGGGCATTCGCCCCAGCGATATTCGCTTTGCTGAAAAAGGTGAGGCAGCGCTCAAATCCAAGATCGC
>JANYGE010000459.1 GCA_025362535.1 Hyphomicrobiales bacterium | reverse complement strand
GATAGCACCTTTGCGAATTTTGCGGCCATCAATATCAATACCCGAAATGCGTGTTAAAGCCGAGAAGGGAACGATAGTGGCCTTCTTATCCATCATCGCTGGTTCATTCAGGGTATAATTTCCTTTGCACAAGGCAACAATTGAGCGGCCTTCGGGAGTTTCATCAGTGAGAGATGCGAGCAATATCACTTCAGCCAGATATTTTTCGGTAATGCCGGGAACTGGAATGAAGGCTGTGGCAAGGCGATTGCCATAAGTAATGGTGCCCGTCTTGTCGAGGAGAAGTGTATCCACATCGCCTGCCGCTTCAACTGCGCGGCCTGATGTGGCGATCACATTGAAGCGGATCAAACGGTCCATGCCGGCAATGCCGATAGCTGATAGCAAGCCGCCTATTGTTGTGGGAATGAGGGTTACCAACAAGGCCACCAGAACCGTGATTGAAAGTGTAGTGCCCGAATAGCCAGCTAGGCCCCATAGCGTGACGACCGCAATCAGAAATATCAAAGTGAGTCCGGCAAGCAAAATAGAAAGCGCTAATTCATTCGGCGTCTTCTTGCGTTCAGCACCTTCGACAAGCGCAATCATCCGGTCGATAAATGTGTGGCCGGGTGCGGCGGTGATTTTCACCTTGATCCAATCGGAAAGTACGGTAGTGCCGCCTGTCACAGCAGAACGATCACCGCCGGATTCACGGATGACAGGAGCCGATTCACCAGTAATGGCAGACTCGTTGACCGAAGCAATGCCCTCAACAATTTCGCCATCGGCGGGAATGAGGTCTCCCGTTTCAACCAAAACCAAATCACCCATATTGAGTATATTGGCTGAAACTTTCGAATATATCCGATCATTGGTTTCTGGAATAATCAAGCGCTTGGCCATGGTATCTGTGCGGGTGCGGCGCAGCGCATCGGCCTGGGCTTTGCCTCGCCCTTCGGCCACAGCTTCGGCAAAGTTGGCAAACAATACTGTGAACCACAGCCATGCTGCAATCTGTCCAGAAAACCATGCGGTGTCATTGCTGGTGAGCAAATCACGCAGCCAAAAGGCTGTGACCAATGCGGCTACCACTTCGGTGACAAAAATGACCGGATTGCGTGAGAGTGCGCGTGGGTTCAATTTATAAAACGAGTCCACAATGGCTTGGCGGAAAATCGCACCATCAAAAAGTGCGGGTGCCATGGATTTGGTGGTCATAATTTTAACTCCATTCAGAAGGTTTTACCGGCGAGCATCAGGAAATGTTCAACGATGGGGCTGAGCGCCAGAGAGGGGAAATATTGCAAGCCGCCCAAAATGAGGATCACGCCCACCAGCAATGTGATGAACATGGCCCCATGGGTGGGGAAGCTGCCATTGGAAGCTGGGATTTTGGTTTTGGCGGCCAATGAACCAGCGATAGCCATCATTGGTACGATATAAGCAAAACGACCCAGAAACATCGCTATGCCAAGCGTGGTGTTATACCAATTGGTATTGGCATTGAGACCTGCGAAGGCCGAACCATTATTGCCAGCAGCCGATGAATAGGCATAAAGCATTTCACTTAAACCGTGAGGACCTGCGTTAGCGAGACTGGAAAGGGCCAAGGGTAACATCGCTGAAACAGCACTGAAGCCGAGAATAACCAGTGGCAAGATAAGCAAGGCCAACATGGCCAGCTTCATTTCTTTTACTTCAATTTTCTTGCCCAAATAATCAGGGGTGCGCCCAACCATAAGTCCGGCAATGAAGACCGTAAGAACAGCAATCACCAAGATGCCGTAGAGACCTGATCCCACACCACCCGGTAGAACTTCGCCAAGTTGGATCATAAACAGCGGCACCAGTCCGCCAAGAGGAGTAAGTGATGCGTGCATGGCGTTGACCGCGCCGCAAGAAAGCCCAGTGGTGGCCACAACAAACAAGGCTGTCATAGCAAGACCAAAGCGAACTTCTTTACCTTCCATATTGCCCTGTGCGGGATCTATGCCAAGAGCATGAATGATCGGGTTGCCCGTGGCCTCGGCCCAATAGACTACGCCTGTGCCCACGATGATGAACAGGAACATGGTGATGAACAGTGCGCGGCCTTGGCGCACATCACCTACCATGCGGCCAAACATGAAGGGCATGGCGGCGGAGACGACCAGCATGGTAAATATCGAAAGATAATTGGACCACGCCGATGGATTTTCAAACGGATGCGCTGAGTTGGCATTCAAGAACCCACCACCATTGGTGCCAAGCTGCTTGATGGCTTCCTGACTGGCGATTGGGCCAAGCGAAAGTGTTTGCTTCACGCCTTCCAGCGTTGTTGCATCAACAGAACCTTGAAGGGTTTGAGGAATGCCAAGCGCGATAAATGCGATAGCCACGATAATAGAAAGGGGCAGCAGCACATAGAGCGTGCACTTGACAAGATCATCCCAGAAATTGCCAATGGTCGAAGCACCGCTGCGCGCAAAGGCGCGTGTGATGGCAACAGCAAGGGCAACACCTGTGGCTGCTGAGAGAAAATTGTGAACCGTAAATCCGGCCATCTGCACAAAATGACTCATGGTGGTTTCGCCACCATAGGATTGCCAGTTGGTGTTGGTGACAAAGCTCATGGCTGTATTAAACGACAATGCTTCTGGAACAGCGACGAAGCCTTGTGGGTTAAGCGGCAAAAATCCCTGCAGCCTTTGCAAACCATAAAGAACCACAAATCCCACCGCGTTAAAAGCCAGCATGGCAAGCGTATAGGTTTTCCAATCTTGTTCGCGTGGCGTAGTTCCAGCCAGTCGATTGATGATATTTTCAATGGGTGCAAGAAACGTCTGCTGCCCGGTAAAAACCGCAGCCATATAACGGCCGAGCAACACGGCACTCCCTGTCACCAAGACAAGAATAAGTATAATTTGAAACCAGCCAGCAAGGGTCATGGTGCCACCTTCTCAATTTAAATGTTAGTAATTTTCGGGGTGTAGCAGGGCGTGGACAAGATAGGCACCAAGGCCAACTGCAACGATGAGACCAATAAATGCTTCAGCCATGAGAACCTCACAACCGTTCGCAAAAATAGACGTAAGCGGAGCCGAGAAAAAACAGCCCTACACCGAGTGCTAAGAAAACAACGTCAAGCATGAATAGCTCCTCATGGAAAATTCAAGCTCACAGAATGTCAATGTTTGCATAATTTTACGATATGGAAGTGTCAGCCAAAACATAAGGATTGCATAAGGATGTTTTAGATTCGCACTTCCGGTTGGGATCGATACCGTCGAAACGATGAAAAATCGATCAAGCCAAAAACTTGTCCAACTCGAACTTTGAGCGATGTTGGCAACTCAAATGCCGTCTCGCTACCTTCAATTATGTGTAGGTTCAAGAAAAGTGACGAACTTTCGCAGATTACCGAGGCTCAATATTACCAATCAAAACAAGCTGATCTTCAATGCCAACCAACTCACATTGGATTCCGCAGATAATATCTACCGGGTCAAGTCTTGCGCATCCCTGCGCTCATCGAAAAATACAAAAACAGACGCCGCGCAACGTTGCTACACTGCGCGACGCTGCCCCTGATCTTCTGTCTTACTCAATGATCACATGCCAGACGCCGCCTTTTTTATCGCCTGTCATATCACCTTTAGCCTTGTCGCCGATGAAGTAATACATGGGCTTGCCATCGTAGGCCCATTGCAACGTCGCATCGGTGCGCTTGACCAAAGTCCAGCCTTCGGTGAGCTGGTCATCGGCTTTGCCGAGATAGGGCGGCCAGTTTACAGCACAGTCGTCATAGCAGGCCGATACGCCGCCTGTATCCTTATCAAAAATATAGAGAGTCATGCCATTCTTGTCAGTCACCATGCCCGCTGCATATGCAGTGGTGGCGAGACAAACCAGGCAGGTGAAGGCAAATGCTGAGCGCTTCATGGATTTTATCATGATAATTTTCCTTACAAAACGATTACCCAATGCGGGGGACGAGGCCAAACAACATCGCCTTGGGCGATGTGTGTTACCTGTAATAAGTGAACGCTGGTGACGGGCATTTTATTCCATTGCTGCAGAGAACTTATTTTGCACCGATCTAATCTCTGTGCCAAAGTTTGTTGCCTAGAACTGAAATCGCCTCACCACGCCCAAATATTCCCTGCACTCCGCATGCTATCATTGAGCTCCATCAGATAATCCGTCGCCTGACTCAGCCGTTTGGCGAGCAGCGTAGCGATTTCGAAGGTGATATCGGGATTGGCACGCACGAATTCCACTCCGTTTTCAAATCTGTAAACCTCGCACTGGGTTTTGGTTTGCACGGTCGCTGTGTGCGGCGTGCCGAGCAGGATCGACATTTCGCCGAAAAGTGCGCCGGGCTCGGAGGTGGTGGCAACCACCACGCCGCCGCGCATGATATTAACCGTGCCTGCAGCCAGTACAAAAAGTGTGCCTGATTTTGATCCCTGCTGCAAAAGCTCCGTGCCCTTGGCGACGGTCATTTTCTGTGTCGGGTCACAGGATTGGAGAATAGATTGTGACATTGGCTGGCCCTCTTTGAAAACAGATTAGGCAAGAGGTGGCCACATGTCTATGTGCTCTGCGTCATTGCAGCCATTCAACCAAAGCCTCAATTGAATGTTTGTTGACAAATGGTATGGTTTCGCCAAATTCGCAACCATGACGTAGAGCGGACGGAGTCGGACTTTCCATCACCGCGCAAAGCGTCGATATTCAATATGAGGAATTAAAACATGTCAGACAACAAGCCGGATGTAACAAAAGCGTGGGCTGCCAACCAGGGACAGAAGAGTGCCGCCAAGCGGCTTCGGATTTTCGCCGTGCTGTCGTGGATCATAGCCATTGGCGGCGAGGTCGCGGGCATTTATTTGCTCAAACAGCACAAATTCGACAACGGCAATCTTCCGCTGCTGATTGGCATTCTTGTTGGAATCGCAGTCTTTGCGATTGCTGGCAGCATGATGTGGAAGGCCGCCAACCGGCACGACCCGGCCAGCAAGGCTGATACATTCCGGTTCTTCGTCCAGAACCAGCTTGGTGCGATCATAACGCTGATTGCGTTCCTCCCTTTGATTGCCCTGATCCTCACGGACAAGAACATGGATCCCAAGAACAAGCAGATCGCTGGCGGTGCTGGTGCTATCCTCGCCGTGGTCGCAGTCCTTCTTGGGGTTAATTTTAAACCACCATCTGTTGAGCAATACACGCAAGACATGAATGCCTGCGCCACCCAGATCAAGACTGGCCAGCCCACCACCGCCTGTTCACCCGATGTCGCTTCGCAGGCGCAGGACATTGCGCGGGATTCCTCAGCTATAACTGACGCGACGAAAAGTGCTGCAAATCCGAATGGTGTGGATGTGGTGTATTGGATCGCTCCGGAAGCCGGGCAAACGAAGTCTACTGACCCGCATGTCTTCCATCTCTGTGAAGCTGTGAGCCCTCTGAACGGCAAGACCATCAATCACGGCTCAGTAACGCAGGCCTATGCCGAGAATGCCATCCGCATTACCAAGCAGATCGACATGGAGCAGAAGCAATGCGGGTTCGCGCCAGCGCAGTAATCCAACGAATAACCACGAACGATTGCGAGCGATGACGGGGAGATAAGGATTCCAGAAATGGCAGGAAAGATAAGATGGGGCATTCTCGCAACCGGTTGGATCGCCGATTTATTCGTGAAGGACTTGCTGCTGACGGGGCACAGTGTCACGGCGGTCGGCTCGCGCAATGATGAAAGCGCCAAACGATTTGCCAAAGAATTCGGCATTGCAACCGCCCATGGCAGCTATGCCGCTCTGGTGGCTGACCCCAATGTCGACATCGTCTACATCTCCACGCCACACCCCCATCATGTGGCGGCGGCGAAGCTTGCTCTAAACGCGGGAAAACATATCCTTGTTGAAAAACCCTTCACCATCAACGCGCGCGAAGCGGCAGAAATTGTCGCTCTAGCAAAGGCCAAAAATCTGATGGTGCTGGAGGCGATGTGGACGCGGTTTCTGCCGCATATGCATCGTATCCGCGAGATTATCGCCGCCGGGACGATTGGCGAGATCCGCTCGCTGATCGCCGACCATACGCAGAAACTACCCGATGACCCAAAGCACCGCTTGAACGATCTGGCGCTGGGCGGCGGCGCGCTATTAGATTTGGCAATCTATCCGATTTCATTCGCGTGGGATATTTTGGGAAAGCCTGCCACCATCAAAGCCTCCGCTACGTTCCGGACCACTGGTGCGGATGCACAGGTTGCGACGATCTTTCACTATACTTCAGGGGCCATCGCCACGACACTTTCTTCCAGCGATAGCGCTGGATCGAACCGGGCCAGCATAGTCGGCACCAAAGGGCGGATCGAGATTGACCATGTCTGGTATTCACCCACCAGCTTCCGAGTCTATGATAACTCCAATAAAGTCACTGAGGTTTTTGACGGGACGGTTGAAGGGCGAGGTATGCAATTTCAGGCGGATGAAGCTGAGCGTCTAATTACTTTGGGTCTGACCGCTGGCGACATCATGCCGCCAGCGCAATCTGTCGAAATCATGCAGACGCTAGATGAGGTGCGCGCGATGATTGGGCTGAAATATCCCAGCGAGTGACATAATCTGCCAATCGATTGACGCGGTAACGCCAAGGATGGCGCCGATGGTTTTGCGCTTGGTTTGAACATACCAGAACCGAATAGCGGAGGAAAATCATCGTGTTCGTCTCGGAAGCACTCGCTATTGGCTCTGCCATTTGCATCGCGCTCAGCTCGATGTTCGTCAGCGATTTAAATGGTCGTATCCCAATCATGCAACTTGCGCGCTGGCAACTGACGGCATCGTTCCTGATGACATCACTTGCAGCCTCGCTGTTCAACGGTTGGATAACACTTGGCGCATGGCAAATTTTGGCACTGATGAGTTCGGGCCTATTTGGGATCGTCATCGCCAGCACCACCTATTTTGCAACTATTTATAAGGCCGGTCCACGCCTCACAGCGCTGTTGTTCTCACTCACGTCGCCTTTTGCCTTGGTCTTGGCCTATCTCACTTTCGGGGAAACAATTCGGCTGATGCAAGGTCTGGGCGTTGTCGCAATAGTTTTGGGCATCATGATTGCGATCCATTATCCCCGTCACACTCAGGCCCCCGAAATCTCACCACCCAAAGAAAGCTGAAGTGACTGCTGCTCCTAGGTCGGCTTTCTGAATGGGTTTGGTTTGCTGACGCACCGAGGGCAGAACAAGCAGGGCCCAAAAGAAGATCACAGCCAATCCTAATCGAATGGCCATCGCGGCGAAAGGCTCAACCCCTGAGGCCATAGCTGGGCGAGCAAACAGACTGCCAAGAGCTTGACCGAAAGCCGTGATTACGCCCAGCACGATACCAATGGCCGAAGGATGGGTCGGTTCAGACTTCACAAGATCAGGTTGCTTTACTTTGGGTGGTGAGATTTCGGGGGCCTGAGTGTGAAGGGGAAAATGGATCGCAATC
>JANYGE010000457.1 GCA_025362535.1 Hyphomicrobiales bacterium | reverse complement strand
CGTGCCATGGGTGGGCCGTGGTTTCGTGGCATCGCCGCCGTAGCGAAACTCAGCATAATCGCGTTCACCGCAATGGGGGCATGGGATTCTCATTGCTTATAGGTCCAATTGCCAATGCCAAATTCGTCCAGCTCTTTGCCTTTTTCGAAACGGTCTAAGCTGAAACATTTGTTGAGTTCGTGCTCTTGATCATGCGCAATTGTATGGGCGTAAGTGAAGCCTGATGCAGGTGTGGCTTTGAAGCCTTGGTAACACCAGCCGCCATTCAAATAGAGGCCCTGCGTTGGCGTTTTACAAATGAAGGGCGAGCCATCGGGGGTCATATCTTGAATGCCGCCCCAATGGCGCAACAGCCGCATGCGCGACATGAAGGGCAACAGTGTTGTCGCACATTCCATCACGTTTTGAATGCGTGGGAATTGGCCGCGCTGTGTGTAAGTGTTGAAGCCATCAATATGGCCGCCAAACACCATGCCGCCCTTGTCCGATTGCGACAGGTAAAACAGCTCCGCCCCCCAACTCACCACATGATGCACAAGAGGCTTTATGGGTTCGGTGACGAAGGCTTGCAGGATGTGGCTTTCGATCGGCAGTTTCATGCCAGCCATTGCGGCCACATGCGACGTGTGGCCCGCCACGGCGATGGCCACTTTGTTTGAGAGAATTTTGCCGCGAGAGGTTTCAACGCCAACCACCTTATCACCATCGCGGATAATATTAGTGACTTCGCAATTCTCGATAATATGCACACCAAGATCAGAGGCCGCACGCGCATAACCCCAAGCCACCGCATCATGGCGCACAGTTCCGGCGCGGGGTTGGTGGATGGCGCCATAAATGGGGAAACGCGCTTCTTTCGAATAATCGAGATAAGGCAGTTCCTTCATCACTTCATTGCGGTCAAGCAATTCAGCATCAATGCCATTCAGGCGCATGGTGTTGCCACGCCGCGCGAAGGCATCCACTTGGCCAGGGCTGACAGCTAAAACCATTTGGCCGCGATGCGAAACCATAGCGTTGAAATTCAACTCGTGGGAAAGGCCTTCCCACAGCTTCATCGAAAATTCAAAGAAGGCGGTGTTGCCACCAATCATATAATTGGAGCGGATCAATGTGGTGTTGCGGCCCACATTGCCGGAGCCGATATAAGATTTCTCCAGCACGGCGATGTTCTTGAGCCCGTGATTTTTAGCCAAATAATAAGCCGTGGCCAGCCCGTGCCCACCGCCGCCGATGATAATCACATCATAAGATGATTTCGGTTCAGGTTTGGCCCAAGCTTGCGGCCATGGCTCATTTGAGCGGAGGGCATGCCGCACCAGATTGAAGATATTATAACCTTTAGCCATGCCGCCTCAATAACTGAGTTTACGGCTTAATCAAGCATGAGATTTTTGAGCCATGCGATTGCGACCCCGCTCGGCCCATTCCGAGAAGACCAAAGCCACAATCCCGAACAGCAAAAAGGCAACCGAAATCGGAAATAGCGATCCATCATAAAATTGCCCTGCGATAGCCCCCAGAATTACAGCAATAAACGATGAGAGCGCACCGGAAATGGCAGCCGCCATGCCTGCAATATGGCCCATGGGTTCCATGGCCATGGCGTTATAATTGCCAAACAGAAGGCCGCTGCAGAAGAATGACGCGAAAAATAAAATTCCGACGATTGGCAGAGGCGGATGCCCATCGAAGAGCAGATTGAAAATCATCATCACCGACCAAGAGGCAATAAAGCCCCAGATCGCCCAACGTGAAATCTTTCTCATGCCCAAGCGGATGACAAATTTTCCATTGGCCACCATCGCCAGCGCAATGGCCACGGCAAGGCCACCAAACCACACCGCAAAATAATCACCCTGATTATATTGTTCAGCAAAAATCTGCTGCGAGGTTCCGAGATAGGTGGTGAATGCACCAAAGATAAAGCCAACGGCAATCGTATAGCCCAGCGCAACCGGATTTTGCACCACAGCCTTTGCACTGTGCCACAATTCCTTTGCGGAAAACGGCAAGCGGTCTTCTTTGTCTAAGGTTTCAACCTGCCGGGTTGCCAGCCAAATGCAGCCCAACACTGCGGCCACCACAAAGCCTGTGAAAATATAACGCCAAGATGCCACGTAAAGAACCAGCTGGCCGATGCTGGGAGCAAAAATCGGAACCAACATAAACACTGACATCACAAAAGACATGATGCGTGCCATTTCGGCACCCTTTGCGCCATCGCGCACCATGGCCATCGATACGATGCGGGGGCTAGCAGCGCCAAAACCTTGTAACAAACGGCCAGCAATCAACATCGGGAACGATGTTGAAAACATGCAGACCAATGCCCCTGCGATAAAAAAGACCAAGCCCACATAAATCGTAGGCTTGCGGCCCACGGAGTCAGAAACCGGGCCAAATATCAATGTGCCAAACATCATGCCAGCAAAGAAGGCAAGCACAATGAACTGGCGATCATTGGGGTTGGCGGCACCCAATTCTCTGGCAATTTGGCCAACGGCGGGTAACATTGTATCAATCGACATCGCCACCAAAGCGGTGAGCAAGGCAACAAGTGCAATAAATTCATTGGGGCGGGTATTTTGCATGTGATCCTGAGTTTTAATCCCCCATAAAACGTCATTCCCGCTTCCGCGGGAATGATAGTTATGGGTAGAGTGAATTTGTAACCTAGGATACTACAACTAATGCACATCGATTCCAACACCCGTTCCGTGCAACTCGACCCGCGTGAGGCGCAGTTCTACGCCAACCCCTACCCCTATTATGACCGCATCCGCGAACAGATTCCGGTATTTAAATGGGAGCAATATGGCCATTGGTGCTTTGCCCGGCATGAAGATGTGAATGGGTTATTGCGGGACCGGCGCTTTGGCCGCCAGATTTTACACGTGGCGACCCGCGAAGAATTGGGCTTGGCAGAGCCTGCCGCGCGTATAAAGGCCTTTACCGATCATGAACAACATTCGCTTTTAGAGCTTGAGCCGCCGGTTCACACGCGTCTGCGTGGGCTCATCAACCGGGCATTTTTGTCGCGCCATATTGAGCGGCTGCGGCCCACAATTATGAGTCTTTCCAATCGCTTGATTGATGGCTTTGAAGCTTCGGGTGAAGTCGATTTATTGACTGCTTATGCAACGCCCATTCCGGTGATTGTGATTTGCGAATTGCTGGGGGCGCCAGTTGAGATGGCAGATCAGTTCCTCAGCTGGTCGCATGATCATGTCAGCATGTATATGGCCAAGCGTGACCGGATTATTGAAGATCGCGCGGTGAAAGCCGTTGTTGAATTCAGCGCTTACATGCGCGGATTGATTGCTGAGCGGCGCAAAAATCCGCGTGATGATTTGCTCTCAGAATTGGCGCGGGCAGAAAGTGAAGGCCAGAAACTATCGGAAGATGAACTGGTCACCACCGCCATTTTAATTCTCAATGCGGGCCATGAAGCCACCGTGCATTCCATCGGCAATGGCGTAAAGGCGATGTTGGAGCGTGGGATTATCGGCCCGATCACGCCAGAGCTGATCGACGAAATCTTACGCTTCGATGCACCTTTGCATATGTTCACACGCTATGCGTTAGAGGATTTGGAAATTGCTGGTATTGCCCTGAAGAAAGGTGAAACCGTG
>JANYGE010000327.1 GCA_025362535.1 Hyphomicrobiales bacterium | reverse complement strand
CACCGACGCGCTTTGAAATTTTTCTGAGCTCAAGAGACATATATTAAAACCTCAAACCATCGGGGTGCGCTAGAAGGCGCACCCCGCGGTTAGACCAGGGAGGGGACTTTTATTATTCAGATGTCCAACGCTTGATGAGATCTTCATAAGCAATGGTTTCACCTTTTGGCTTTTCATTGTCGAGCTTGGCCCATGGTGCATGGTCTTTGCTCAACCAGGCCGATGCATCTTTTGGCTCGTTCAATCGAGGTCCACAATCATGATAGGTGTGGTTGGCTTTGTCTGCCGCTTCCATACGTCCCATCACAGTGTCCATTTGTTCAGCCAAGCGGTCCATAGCTTGTTGAGCGGTGAAGGCACCTGAGTTTACGTCGCCGATATTTTCCCAGAACAGTTGGGCCAGCTTCGGATAATCAGGAACGTTCACGCCGGTTGGTGACCAAGCCACACGATCTTTCGAGCGATAGAACTCAATCAAGCCACCAAGCGATGGTGCGCGATCGGTGAAGTGCTTGTGACGCACTGTCGAGTCGCGGATGAAGGTGAGACCAACATCGCTCTTCTTCACGTCAACCGTTTTGGAGTCGACAAACTGGGCATAGAGCCAAGCTGCTTTGCGGGCATCCACTGGTGTAGAGTTAAACAGTGTCCATGAACCCACGTCTTGATAGCCGCGTTGCGAACCATCTTTCCAATAAGGGCCATGGGGTGATGGAGCCATGCGCCACAATGGCTTTCCGGCATCATCAACTGTGTTGTTGCCATCCTTCTTTGGGGCAACCATCGAGGCTGTGAAGGCTGTGTACCAGAAAATCTGCTGGGCCACGTTGCCTGAGCTGAGTGCTGGCAAGGATTGGTAGAAATCCATATCAGCTGCGGATGGTGGAGCGTATTTGCGCAGCCATTCATCCCATTTCGATACAGCATAAACGGCTGCTGGGCTGTTGGTGCCGCCGCCGCGGGTCACTGATGCGCCTGAAGGATTGCACGAATCTTTTTCCATGCGGATGCCCCATTCATCAACGGGGCGACCATTTGGTTGGCCCACATCGGCTTCACCAGCCATCGAGAGCCAAGCATCCGTCATACGCCAGCCAAGATCGGGCGCGCGTTTGCCGTAATCCATGTGACCATAGATTTTAACGCCATCAATTTCTTTCACATCTTCTGAGAAGAATTGAGCGATATCTTCATAGGCCGACCAATTTACCGGCACGCCGAGATCATAACCATATTTGGCTTTAAATTTTTCTTTCAGGTCAGGACGGGCAAACCAATCCGCGCGGAACCAATAAAGATTGGCGAATTGTTGATCAGGCAATTGCCAGAGTTTTCCATCTGGGCCAGTGGTGAATTTCAGGCCCATGAAGTCATCAAGATCAAGACCAGGGTTGGTTACGTCTTTACCTTCGCCAGCCATCCAGTCAGTCAGATTGATCGCTGATTGCAGACGTGAATGTGTGCCGATCAAATCTGAGTCATTGATGTAGCCATCATAGAGGTTACGATTGGTTTGCATCTGGGTTTGCACAGCTTGCACAACCTCACCTTCACCAAGAATTTGGTGGTTCACTTTGATGCCCGTGATTTCAAAGAAGGCCTTGGTCAGAACATCCGACTCATATTGATGCGTCGGAATCGATTCCGACAACACGTTAATTTCCATGCCCTTGAAAGGTTCTGCGGCTTTGATGAACCACTGCATTTCTTTCATTTGCTCATCAGGAGTGAGAGTTGAGATATTGAACTCAGTATCAATCCATTTCTTTGCGGCGGCTTCATCCGCATAGCTTGGGCTTGCGAGCATAAACAGCGCAGCAGCAGCCGTGGCCATAAGCTTCAATTTCATTTTA
The DNA here is from genome assembly GCA_025362535.1 of Hyphomicrobiales bacterium. GTDB lineage: Bacteria > Pseudomonadota > Alphaproteobacteria > Rhizobiales > Aestuariivirgaceae > Aestuariivirga. The sequence continues at coordinate 1,147 of JANYGE010000327.1, read as the reverse complement.
GTTCTCCCATTCGACGTTTTTTCAGTCCTGTGTTCGGACTTGGCGCAACTTCAAACGAAAGAAAACGAAAGTCAATAGCAAAAATTACGAAAGCATATTGCACTGCAATGAAGATATTGCGGCGCAATGTTGCTATAAACGAAAAAAAGTGAAAGAAAGAGCCTGAAATAACTTTAACTAGCTTTCACATGAAATCGCTGTCATTAACGTCTCAAAACTGAACAGAAAAATGCTTGCACTTAGCCCTCGTCAAAATCAAATTCTCAGTCTTGCTCGCCAGTTGGGAACCGTTATCGTCGAAGATTTGGCGGAACGTTTTGATGTGACGCCGCAAACAATTCGCAAAGATTTGAATGAACTTTGCAATGACAGACTTTTGGCCCGCACCCATGGTGGCGCCATGCTCACCTCTGGTGTGCAGAACATGGCTTATGAAGCCCGCCGACAAATTTCCGCAATTGAAAAGCAAGCCGTGGGCCAGCTTGCAGCCAAGCTCATTCCAAATAATTGTTCGTTGTTCATCAATATTGGAACAACAACAGAAGAAGTGGCGCGCGCCTTGGTGCATCACGAAGGGCTTTTGGTGATCACCAATAACATTCACGTCGCAACAATTTTAATGCACCTGCCACATATTGATGTGATGATTGTGGGAGGTTTGGTGCGCCGCAGTGACGGTGCAGTGCTAGGCGAACAAGCTGTAGACTTAATCAGTCAGTTTAAAGTTGATCATGCCGTCATGGGTGTTTCAGCGATTGATGATGATGGCGCATTGCTGGATTTTGATTACCGTGAAGTGCGGGCCGCGCAGGCTATTATGCAAAATTCGCGCAATGTGATTTTGGTTTCAGACTCAATGAAATTTTCACGCTCTGCCCCTGTGCGCATGGGACATCTGTCGCAGGTCGATGTTTTTGTAACAGACAAGCCACCACCCGAAACAATCATCGAATTATGCAAACACCAAGGTGTTCAAATTGAAATCGCGGACGTTGGTTCCGAAATAGAACAAGAGGCCGGACACACATTATGATCTATGATTTATTTATAATTGGTGGCGGCGTGAATGGTTGCGGAATTGCGCGTGACGCCGCTGGCCGGGGTCTATCGGTTTTTCTTGCCGAGCAAAATGATTTGGCTTCCGGCA
>JANYGE010000406.1 GCA_025362535.1 Hyphomicrobiales bacterium | reverse complement strand
ACCCTTGATTTCGAAGTTCCAGTTGCAACAGCCAACGGCTCGGTCAAAGCTGCTCGGGCGAAATTAGACCGCGTAGAGATTGATACTGTGCGGGTGGATGATGTGGATGCCTTGGTGTTACCGGAAGGCGCATTAAATGGCACATTGTTGGGCATGAGCTTTTTATCAAAGCTCGACAGCTTTAAATCCGAAGATGGAGTTCTTACTTTAAAGAACTGACGCAGCCTTGACATAGAGGGGCGCAATTGGGCCATACACAGCCTCCGAACAACCACATCATGGTAGCATGGACGATTTGAGATTTTCAGATATTGAAACGCCTTGTGTGAAAATTTGCGTGGTCGATCCTGAAACGCAGTTTTGCATTGGCTGCGGGCGCACTCGCGGCGAAATTGCTGCGTGGATTGGTATGAGTGTCGATGCACGGCACACTATTATGTTAGCCTTGCCAGAGCGCGTTGCGACACTCACACAACGAAAATCAAGGCGTGGTGGTCGCCAAGGACGTTTGGCGGCGCGAGCAGCAAGCTAAACTGAAGCGGAGTGCGAAGATGATCCAAGGTACAGTTGATCCCAAATTCGCCACCGTAAAATCTGCGTTTGAAAGTTGCTTTGCCGATGGCCTAGAGCTTGGTGGTGCTGTTGCTGTGATGCTGGATGGCAAGCTGGTTGCTAATCTTTGGGGCGGCCATGCAGACAAGAAACAAACACGACCATGGAAGCAAGATACACTGGTGAATGTGTGGTCGGCAACCAAGGGAGTGATGGCAGTAGCCATTGCTAAGTTGGTTGAGCGCGGCAAGCTGAGCTATGATGCGCCAATAGCGCAGGTGTGGCCTGAGTTTGCGCAAAACGGCAAAGAGTTGATCTCTTTGGATTTAGCCCTGTCACATCAAGCTGGACTTCAAGGCCTTAATGTTCCGATGACTGTCGAAGGCTTATGCGCATGGGAACCCTACGCAACGGCTCTGGCTGAAATGGCACCCTTGTGGGAACCAGGCAGCCGCTGTGTCTATCATGCTTTAAGTTATGGTCATTTGGCGGGTGAACCCTTGCGGCGCGCTGACGGGCGACGCGTGGGGCAATTCGTTCAAGATGAAATTTCTAGTCCACTCAACTTAGATTTTTTCATTGGGCTGCCCGAAAGTGAGGATCACCGGGTGGCTGAACTCATTGAGGGTCCACATGCATCTGATTGGGTGGATACCGTTCTCAAGAGTCCCTATCCACAGTCTTGTATGAACCCAAAGCCACTCGCAACTGAACCTAATAACCGCGCTTGGCGGGCCGCCGAAATACCCGGAGGCAACGGCCACGCTGGGGCGCGTGGGCTGGCAATGCTCTATGGAGACTTGGTATCAGGGCGGTCGACCATTGTTTCATCCTCGGTATTGAAAGAGGCGACACGGTGCCGCTTCAGCGGAATTGATTCAGGTTTTGAAACTGAAACTTCTTATGCCGCCGGATTTAGACTGAGCGACCCAACCTATTCGGTGGGGGTAGCAAATGGGGCTTTTGGACATTCAGGCTGGGGCGGAACCATCGCTTTTGCCGATCCCGTTGCGCGGCTGGGGTTTGCATTTGTGACCAATCACATGATGGGTTTTGATGATATCGACCCACGTCGCAAACGCTTGATTGAAGCGGTTTACGATTCGCTTTGATCTATCAGTTAAGCCGCCTCAGCTTGTTTAGCGGCTTGGGCCTCAACAACCTCCAACGCGCGCAATATCACATTCGAATCTGCACCAGTTTTGCAGCTTTCTGTTGAGATACTCTGACGCCACATGCGGCCACCCGGTTGAGCATGATAAAGGCCTAACATGTGGCGGGTTATGCGGTGCAGGAAAAGGCCGCTCGCTATTTGCTTATCGATATAGGGGATCATGGCCAGCACTGCGTCGCGCCGTGTGAGACAGGGTGAAACGGTGTTGGCGATAGCGGAATCTACGTCATTTAAAATCCAAGGCATATGATAGGCAGAGCGCCCCAACATCACGCCATCAAGATTTTCAAGATGCGGCGTTGCCTGTGCCATTGTTTCGAGTCCACCATTCAGGTGAATTTTCAGATGGGGCATAGATTTTTTCAAGCGATGCACGCGGTCATAATTTAACGGTGGAATTTCACGGTTCTCTTTAGGGCTTAGTCCCTGCAACCAAGCTTTGCGGGCATGAACAATAAAGCTGGTGCAGCCAGTTTGTGCAACAGTTTCAACAAAATTCTGCAAGGCCTGTTCTTCGTCTTGATCATCAATGCCAATGCGGCATTTTACGGTCACAGGAATTTTGACAGCCTTGCTCATAGCAGCAATACAGTCGGCCACCAATTTTGGTTCCGCCATTAAACAAGCGCCAAAATGCCCGCCCTGCACTCGGTCTGATGGGCAACCGACATTCAAATTTATTTCAGCATAGCCAAAATCCTCGCCAATTTTTGAAGCTTCAGCGAGTGCAGCAGGATCGCTTCCACCCAATTGCAACACCAGTGGATGCTCAACGGCATCATAGTCCAAAAGTTTTTTCCGGTCGCCAAAGCGCACAGCATTGGCTGTCACCATCTCAGTATAAAGCTGAGCATGGTGCGAAATCTGGCGATGGAAAAATCGGCAATGCCGATCAGTCCAATCCATCATGGGCGCAACGGCGAATGTTTTTCTCTTGTAATTCAACAGTTTGCTCTTATATTACAGTGGACTAAACAGAGAACATGTGTGCAAATTTTGCACACGTTTTCACGTTTTGTACACGGGTTACGCTCTGTCACTGCACACGATTTGCACACGAAAATAGGAGTGCACACGAATGGCCGCAATCGTCAAGCTCCCTTCTGGTAGTTGGCGCGCTCAAGTGCGCCGCAAGGGAAAATATCTTACTGGAACCTTCCTGCGCAAAAAGGACGCGGAGGAATGGGGCCTTGAGATCGAACGCAACATTGATCGCGGTGTTCTGCCGAATTCGCCGA
>JANYGE010000388.1 GCA_025362535.1 Hyphomicrobiales bacterium | reverse complement strand
CAACGCCGGCGGCATCGCCGAAATGAGCGAGCTGCCCGAGTCCGTACGCAACATCACCGACCCGCTCGACGCCGTGGGCAACACCACCAAGGCCGTGACCAAGGGCTATGCCATTGGTTCAGCGGGCCTCGGCGCTCTAGTGCTCTTTGCTGCCTACACGCAGGATTTGAAGTTCTTTGCCGCAAACGCTGCACCGGGCTCATTCTTCGAAAACGTCAACGTCACCTTCGACTTGTCCTCGCCTTACGTGGTTGTGGGTCTGTTGTTCGGTGGTTTGCTGCCATACTTGTTTGGCGGCATGTCGATGACGGCTGTGGGCCGCGCAGCGCAAGCTGTGGTGGTTGAAGTGCGCCGTCAGTTCCGTGAACACCCTGGCATTATGAAGGGCACGGAGAAGCCTGATTATGCCAGAGCCGTGGATCTGCTCACCAAAGCTGCGATCAAGGAAATGATTTTGCCTTCGCTGCTGCCTGTGCTGTCACCTATCGTGGTCTTCGTGGCGATCAACTGGATTGCTGGCAAAGCCGAAGCCTTCTCTGCCGTGGGCGCCATGCTCATGGGCGTGATCGTGACCGGATTGTTCGTGGCCATCTCCATGACCGCTGGTGGCGGCGCTTGGGACAATGCCAAGAAAAGCTTTGAAGATGGCTTTGTAGATTCCAAAGGTGTGAAGCATTTGAAGGGCAGTGATGCTCACAAAGCTTCAGTCACAGGCGATACCGTAGGCGATCCCTACAAAGACACAGCCGGCCCCGCTGTAAACCCTATGATCAAGATCACCAATATTGTGGCCTTGTTGATGCTGGCGGTTTTGGCTGGGCATTGATTATAGAAATATCGAATGAAAAAGGCCGGAGGAAACTCGGGCCTTTTGTTTCTTAAAAACAAAAAATGTCAGCGCGTTGAATTCTTTTATCTACATCTTGCGCTTTAGCATGCTGTCACCTGTTGATCCCTTGCCTCTGAATATCTCAGCTAGAATCGAGAATTCATTGCCAGCAATCAGGGTTTTGCGGGTGTTGATGTTGATGATCTTGCCGTCTGACAAGCCGTATTGCGCCATGCCCTCTACCTGATCGGTTTTGGTAAAGCGCACCGCAATCACTTCGCGGTTGGTTTCAACGGGCGAAAGGAAGGCGCGGCCTTGGGTGATGCTGGTGATGTAATAATAGCTGTCGCCTTGGAAATTGATCGACGCTGTTGTGGAGGGTGAACCCAATATGCCTTCAACTTCGCTTTTGCTCATACCCTCGGAAAGTTGAGCGAATGCGCCCGGTTTGGCAATATAGCCACGGCGGTTGATCTCTGGCGAACATCCAGCCATAACCAGCGCAATTGCAACAAGGCCAAATCGTCTCGAAACTTTCATGCTCAACAGCCACTTCCACAAATCAAAAACAAAGCCCTTTTGCATCGAACTGCGATGGAGGGCAAGCCATTGATCCTCGAGCGCTTGTTTGGCCGTAAGGCCAATCCGATTGCGGCTGTCTATGATGCGATTGTGGCATCGGCACGGCAGCCGCATTTTTATGAAAATCTAGGCGTGCCGGATACGCTTGATGGCCGTTTTGATTTGATCGTGTTACATCTATTTTTGGTGCTCGACCGCATGAAGGGGGAGGACGAAAGATTTCGCCAGAACCTTACAGATTATTTCTTCATGGATATGGATCGCTCCTTGCGTGAAATTGGCGTGGGTGACTTAACAGTGGGCAAGAAAGTGCGCAAAATGGCTGAAGCTTTTTATGGCCGCATCAACGCTTATCAGAATGCAAGCGAGCTGGGTGCTGAACAATGGCGTGAAGCATTGCAGCGTAATGTATATGGCGGCAATGTTTCGGCGCATGTAACATCTTTGGCGGAATGGGTTGAAGCCAGCCGCGCCAAATTGGCGGTACAATCCGCACAAGATATTCTGCAAGCAAAGGTGGAATTCGCATGACATCAAAACCCATTGCCGCTGTTGAATTTTCACGCCCTTTGCTGACGGACCGGGTGCCGCGCAAGGGTTCACATGAAGTTTTTGCCGCAGAGCCAAAGGAACTTCTGGCGCTGGCCAAGCGATTTAATTTGCCAGCATTGCACAGCCTTAAAGCCCATCTCATTGCCTTGCCATGGCGAGGAGGCGGATTGAAAGTGACGGGCAAAGTGACGGCTGAACTGGAGCAAGTCTCGGTGATCAGCCTCGAAGCCTTTCGCAGCACTGTAAACTTCGATGTGGAGCGCTTTTTTTTACCAGAGAAAATGATTGTTGATGCTTCAGAAGATGATGTTGACCCCATTGAAAACGGGGAAATCGATTTGGGTGAGTTGGTATCTGAGGCAGTAGCATTGGAGCTTGAGCCATACCCGCGCAAACCGGGCGAGGCTTACGAGGAAGGGCCTGATGATTCGGCTGTGGTTATTGAACTGAAGCCATCGCCTTTTGCTAATCTCGGCAAGCTCGGCAAGAATGGCGAATAAATTGGTGATATTCTCTTTGAAAATTAACAGTTGTCTCCCTGCCACAAGGCTTTATCTTGTGGCGGAATATATAAATGGGAATTCCAAATTTTGAAGACGCAAGACTTCACCATAGCCCTTGATGCGATGGGCGGTGATAGGGGGCCGGAAATTGTGATTCCCGGTGCAGCTCTTGCTGTCCAACGCCATCCCAATATGAAGATCATATTTTTTGGAGATGAGGCCCGCATTGCGCCCTTGCTTGACCAGCACCCCAAATTAAAATCGGTTGCCAGCATCCGCCATTCTGAAATTGCCATCGCGATGGATGATAAGCCAAGCCAAGCATTGCGGCGTGGGCGCAACAAAAGTGGAATGTGGCATTCGATTGAGGCTGTGCATAAAGGTGAAGCTGCTGCAGTGGTCTCGGCTGGCAATACTGGTGCGTTGATGGCGATGTCGCGATTTATTCTGCGCACATTGCCCGGCATTGAACGGCCCGCGATTGCTGCCATCTGGCCCACAATTCTTGGTGAGAGTGTTGTGTTGGATGTGGGTGCCACTGTCGGTGCCGATGCCCGCCAGTTGATTGAATTTGCGATCATGGGCGAGGCTATGGCCAGTTGCTTGTTTAAAATTGATGAACCCCGCGTTGGCCTTCTCAATATCGGTGTTGAGGAAGTTAAAGGCAATGAAGAGGTGCGTGAAGCAGGCCGCTTGCTGCGCGAGCTTAGTTTGCCTCTAAATTATATTGGCTTTGTTGAAGGGGATGATATCGGCAAGGGCACAGCAGATGTCGTGGTCACCGAAGGCTTTACTGGTAATGTGGCGTTGAAGACGGCTGAAGGCACTGCAAAAATGATCACAACATTTTTACGTTCAGCAATCACCTCAAGCCTTCTGTCAAAAATTGGAGCCTTCCTTGCTCAGGGTGCATTTGGTGCCCTGAAAGACCGTATGGACCCGCGCAAGCATAATGGTGGCGTGTTTCTGGGCTTAAATGGCGTCGTGGTAAAAAGCCATGGTGGAACAGATGCATTTGGTTTTGCCACCGCTATTAATGTGGCGGTTGATATGGTCAATAATGGGTTGATTGTAAAAATTGCTGCTGATGTTGAAGCGGTAAACAGTATTCTTGCGCAACACAGCAAGGCAGCGGAGTAAGTAACGCGTATGATAAGAACCGCAATCAAAGGCATTGGTTCGGCGCTGCCGGCCCGAATCATGACCAATGCCGATATGGCAAAAATCGTCGATACCAGCGATGAATGGATTGTTGAACGGACAGGCATCAAAGCCCGTCACATAGCTGGCGAAGGTGAAACCACACGCACACTTGCTGTGGCAGCAGCACAAAAAGCTTTGATCCATGCGAATATGACGGCAAGCCAAATTGATCTCATCATTGTGGCCACATCGACACCGGACAATACATTTCCGGCTACGGCCACCATGGTGCAAGCCGATCTTGGCATCACCAAGGGGGCGGCTTTTGATGTGCAAGCTGTTTGCTCTGGATTCGTGTTTGCTCTCACAACGGCCGATGCACTGTTAAAGGCGGGCCAATTCAAAACAGCATTGGTGATCGGCTCTGAAACATTTTCGCGTATTTTGGATTGGACTGACCGTGGCACCTGTGTGCTGTTTGGTGATGGGGCAGGGGCCTGCGTGCTTGAAGCGATTGAGGGCACAGGCAGCAACGAAGACACCGGAATTTTAGCCACGAAGATCCATTCTGACGGCCGTTACCATAATAAACTTTATGTCGACGGTGGTCCATCCACCACGCAATCGGTTGGTCTATTGCGGATGGAAGGTCGTGAGGTTTTCAGACATGCAGTGGGTAATATTTCGTCTGTAATGGAAGAAGTTACTGCCCTTGCTGGGATTAAACCAACTGATGTGGACTGGATCGTGCCACATCAAGCGAACCGCCGCATTTTAGAGGGCACCGCCAAAAAACTTGGTCTTGATGAAAGCCGCATCGTCATCACTTTGGACAAGCATGGCAACACCTCTGCAGCGTCAATTCCTTTGGCCTTTGATGAAGCTGTGCGCGATGGCCGTATCAAACGCGGTCAACTTGTGCTGATCGAATCCATGGGGGGTGGCTTCACTTGGGGAGCGGCCTTGCTGCGCTATTAAGAAACCGCTCTAAGGTATTGAGATAGCAGAATCTTATCTTGACCAAAGATGATTTGCCAAATACTATGAAACAAATTGAAAAGGGGCTCCTATGAGTAACAAGACTCTAACACGCGCCGATTTGACTGAAGTTGTTCACAGCGATATCGGCCTATCGCGCACCGAATCAGCTGATATGGTCAACACAGTTCTCGATTTGATTTCGGATTCACTGACTGAAGGGCACTCGGTAAAACTGTCTTCCTTCGGCACCTTCATGGTGCGCAGCAAGCGCGCGCGTATGGGTCGCAATCCAAAAACGGGTGAAGAAGTGCCTATTACGCCGCGTCGCGTGCTGGTTTTCAGGCCAAGTCAGGTCATGAAAAATATTATCAATGGTTTAGAGCCGGGCGACGAAGATTGATCCCGCAGTCGGGATAAGAGGGGCGAGAATTGGAAAAATCACCAGATGCATTTCGGACCATCAGTGAGGCTGCTGAGGAACTGAATGTTCCACAGCATGTTTTACGGTTCTGGGAGACCCGCTTTGCGCAAATAAAGCCAATGAAGCGGGCCGGTGGGCGGCGTTATTACCGGCCTGCAGATATTGAATTGCTGAAAGGCATTCACACATTGCTTTATTCGCAAGGCTACACCATTCGTGGCGTGCAACGTATTCTGAAAGAGGAAAATTCTGCGTATGTTGTTGGCATTGGCCGTGGCGAAGTTATGCCGCGCAAGAGCGATCTGGCCAAGGAAGGCGCACCACCTCCCGGTACGGCAAAGGCAGCACCGCGCGGTGGTGTGCCAGCACCCGGCCGTGCCCCTTTGGCCCGCACATTGGATGTTCCTCCCAAAGTCATTCATAAGCTCTCAAGTGCGCAATCTGATGCTTTAAAGCTTGCATTGTGGGATTTGACTGATGCGCGCAAAATGCTGGACCCCGCCACGAAGTGACACGTCTCCTCATGCATGAAGGGCGAGTTTCGTGACCCTTTCGCGCATGTTTGGCATGCTGGTTGGCTTGGTTGGAATTCGTGTTGGCGGCGCTGTTCTCAATCTCCTCAGTCAAATTATTTTTGCACGGTTATTTTCACCTGAAGATGTTGGAATAATTTTTTTCGCGATGAGCACTGCCGCATTCTTTGGTCTGGTGGCAACTGTGGGCTATCCATGGTTGGCGCTTACCCAGATGCCGCGCTATGCAACGCTCAGTCACCATAATATCCAACGCTCCTTTCACGCCGCATTTTTGCGTGATGGAGCAGTGGCCTTCATCGCCATTTGTATTTTAGCGGTAGCTGTTTCATATTTTCGACCACAGCATAACTCAGTCCACTTGGCTCTTCTATTTGGCTGTTTAGCGGCACCTGCATCAATGCTCATGCGTTACGATAGCGCTATTGCCAATTCGCAGCGCCGATTCACGTTGTCGTATGCGCCTGATTTTCTTCTGCGTTCGGTGCTTTTGTTAAGTTACATTGTGATTATGGAGCTGGCTGGTTTCGATGTGTCCGTTGTCCATGCCTTGATTGCTTTTGTGGTTTGTCTTCATATTTCGAATATTATACAGGCCGTGTTGCTTGGCGCTGATGGTGCGCTTCCATCAGATTTGAAATTCGCAAACAGGAAACTCAGCCGTGTGTTGCGCCCGCGTGCCATTTCACTTGTTATCGTTGCTGCCGTTGCCACGTCTTTTGCCGATATTGTAACCTTGGTGGCTGGGTTGCTTCTGCCCAGCAATGAAGTGGCATCGGTGGCGGTGGCTGTGCGGCTTGCAGCCATAGCTGGATTCGTAATTCAGGTTGCCCAGCAATTCATATTGCCTGATCTTACCGCAGCCTTGACCAAGAGAGACCAATCGCAAGCCTTGCATTTGCTGCTGCGGTTGAATCTTATGACAATCGCCACCATCGTTGCTGCATTGGTGGGGGCTGTCGTTTTCGGGCGTTGGGCCCTCGCAATTTTTGGCCCGTCCTATGTTGATGGTTGGCCGTTGCTGATCGCCTTGATGATTGGCCAATCCATTAGAGCCTTTAGTGGCATGAACCAGCAATTGCTATCTATCGCGGGTTATCAAGCAAGAACGGCAGGGGCTTGTATTGTAGCTTTGATCTTTTTAATCGTGGGCGCCATTTTTGGGGCACGCGTGTTTGGCGTACAAGGCATTGGTTATGCCGTAATCGTTTCTGAGCTTGTTTGGAGCTTGATGTTGGCTGCTCAAGCCAAAAGCCTCACCGGGCGGCGTGGCGATATATTTTGGCTGCTCAAACATTCCTCTAAGGCATCGTCGCTTTAAACTTGGCCTTTGCCCACGACAATGCTACATGGCACGACAAGTCGGAGCGTAGCGCAGCCCGGTAGCGCACTAGTCTGGGGGACTAGGGGTCGCAGGTTCGAATCCTGTCGCTCCGACCAATTCAATCGTTTCGGGAACGATTTCGCCAATGCGGGTGTCAGAAATATGATGGCGCTAAGCGGCGCTTTGTTTCGAGGATAAGCGCGATTGAAGGATGACAACGCCCAGCAAGAATAAGCCGCGGATCACCGACTGCCAGTAAGCGGAGAGCGATATCCAGCCCAGGCCATTTTCAAAATTCAACACATTGAAAATGAGGCCGAGCAATAGAACGCCCGCCAATGTTGCGCCAACAGAGCCAACACCACCCGTCAAGAGCGTTCCACCCACGACCACTGATGCGATGGCGAACAACTCCCAACCCACACCTTCAATTGGTTGGCCTGCGCCGAACTGCGAAGCCAGAATAACACCTGCCAAACCAGATAAAGCTCCACTCAGCGCATAGACCAGGAATTTCACGCGATCTACGGGCAGGCCCATGAGGCGGCTCGCATCTTCGTTGCCACCAATCGCCAATACGGCTCGGCCAGTGCCTGTATAGTTCAAAACGATGGAACCAATGATATAGGCTGCTACTGCTATGAGAGCCGGAATGGGAATATTGTAGATATCGCCCTGACCAAGATCGACGAATGTGCCGTCATAGGAAACCGAAACGGATTGATCCTGGGCTAACAAGAGTGCCGAACCGTTGGCAGCGAGCATTGTTGCCAGAGTTGCGATGAAAGGTAGGATGCGCATTCGCACGATGACGAGGCCATTCAGTATACCAATGCAGAGGCCAGCAGCAACGCCGCCCAAAGTGCCGATCAACATGCCATGCGGGCTTAGCAACGCCGCCACCACACTGCCCAATGCCGCCGTTGAACCTACCGAGAGATCAATGCCACCAGCCATAATTACAAAGCACATGCCGAGCGCTACCAAGGCAAACATCGAATTATAACGCAGCACCGAAGAGATATTGAACAGCCCGAGAAAATGCTCATAGCGCAGCCAACCAAAGAGGATAAGCAGAGCCAGAGCAATCAACACACCTTGGCTGGACAGCGCCGATAAAAGGGAGGATTTTTTCATGATCTACGACCTTCCGTGGCGTTGCAGCCAGACGGCTAAAACAATCAATGCCGCTTTGACCAGTTTTGCGACATCGTCATTCACACCATTGGCCAGCAAAGTGTAGCGCACGAGTTGAATGATCAGCGCTCCGATGAGAGTGCCGGTGACCGTGGCCCGCCCACCGCTGAGCAGCGTGCCACCAACAGCGACTGCAGCAATGGCATCAAGCTCCATGCCCAGCCCCACAAGATTGGCATCACTAGAGGAGTTGATAGCAATAACCACGAGGCCAGCAATGCCAGAGCACAATCCACTGATACAATAAACCCAACGCTTTACGCGGGCCACTGGAATGCCAGCGAGACGCGCGGCACGTTCATTGCCCCCAATTGCCAAAATTTGCCGTCCAAATAGGGAGCGTTTTAGAACCCACGCGGCGATGGCAACAAGCACAACCATAATAATAACCTGGACCGGAACACCAAACCAGCGCCCCAAACCGATCCATTGAAATTCACCCAGCTTAAACGGTTGAAGATTGCCGTTGGTTGAAACTTGCGCAATGCCACGCCCAGCAATAAACAGCACGAGTGTTGCGATAATCGGCTGAATGCGAAATCGTGTGATCAGCCAACCATTAAACCAGCCAAAGGCTCCGGCCGCCAATACGGCAACAATCATACCCACCGCTACAGCCAAATGAATTTCACTGATGTGAACGGCAGTGCCCAGGAAAATCAGTGGGGCAATGGCACCCGATATGGCCATCATCGATCCAACAGAAAGATCAATACCACCTGTGGCAATCACCAATGTCATGCCAACACCAACAATCACGATTGTGGCCACCTGCGTGAGGTTCACATTCAAAGTTTGAATCGAGATAAAATGTTTTGTAAAAACAACATTGAACGCAATCAAGGCCAGCAACGCAACCAGAGTTGCATGCTTAGTTAAGAATGCCATCAAATTAAACGTGTTGGTTTCTATGGTTTTTGGGGAGGCGGCATTGCTCATGGCTTAATCTCTTGTCCAATCGTGTTGTCTTCAGCACCATGGGCCATGGCCGTCATCACCGCAGCTTCATTAATTTGCTTTCCAACAAACTCGGCAACCTTATGACCTTCACGCAGCACAAAGACCCGGTCTGAGCCTTCAATCACCTCTTCCAACTCGGAGGAAATCATCAACACGCCAAGCCCTTGGTCGGCGAGCTCTTTAACGATGGTTTGAATTTCAGCCTTTGCGCCTACGTCAATGCCGCGCGTGGGTTCATCGAGGATCAAGAGTTTGGGATTCATTGCTAGCCAACGTGCGAGCAAAACTTTTTGCTGATTGCCGCCTGAGAGCTCTCGAATACGCTGGCTGGGGCCGCTGCATTTGATGCCCAATCTCGCTATAAATTTTTCTACAATAACGCGCTGCTGTTCCTCATCCACAATACCGGCTTTGGTGAGTTGTGGCATCAAGGCCAAGGTCATGTTTTCCGCAACCGACATATCAGGAATAATGCCTTCCAGCTTTCGGTCCTCTGATGAAAAGCCGATGCCTTGGTCAATTGCATCAATCGGTTCACGAGGCTTGAAAGGCTTATCATTCAGCGTCAGTGTGCCATTGTGAATGCGATCGGCGCCGAAAACCAGACGTGCAGTTTCAGTCCGCCCAGCTCCTAATAAACCGGCAAGGCCAACGATTTCACCGCGCCTTACGCTGAGAGAAATATCCTGAACCTTATGCCCTGCACTGAGGTTTTTAGCCTCCAGAACAACGTCTCCAACTTTGCCCTTGCGGCCGCCAAAGGCCGTCGCGTGTTTGGATACTTGTGCAATGTCACGGCCCAACATGCTGGCCACGAGTTCTATTTTGCTGACAGATTTCATGTCGGAGGTTTTAACGGTGCGGCCATCGCGCATGATAGTTACGCGGTCACACACCGCATAAAGTTCATCAAGCTTATGGCTCACAAAAATTACAGAAATTCCTGATTGCTTTAACTGCCGTATCACATCAAACAGCACATTCACTTCGCGCTCGTCCAAGGATGATGTTGGTTCATCCATGATCACCAGTTTTGCTTTGAAACCTATGGCTCGCGCAATCGCCACCATTTGCTGGGTGGCTGTATTAAAACTGTCCAGTGATTTTCGCACATCAATATCAATATTGAACCGTGCCATCAGGCTGCGCGCTTCTTGGTGCATGGTTTTCCAATCAAGCAAACCAAAGCGGCGCGCCTCACGGCCTAAGCAGATATTTTCAGTGATTGAACGATAGGGAACCAAATTGATTTCTTGATAGATAGTGCTGATGCCTTTGGCCTGCGCATCCTGTGGCGAGCGCGCCTGAAAGGGACCACCATCAAATGTAATATCGCCGGTATCGCGGCTTACATAACCTGTCAGGATTTTAATGAGCGTCGATTTCCCTGCACCGTTCTGACCGATCAGCGCATGAACCTCGGCCACTCCAACCTCGAGTGAGGCGGACGTGAGTGCCGGAATGCCCGCAAAGGCTTTATTGATATTCTGCATGGAAAGCAGAGTGGTGTTTTGAGAAGCTGTTGCCGAAACCATATCACGAGCCACTTTCAATTCTGTGGTGAAGCTCAACCCAACGGTTCCGCTTGTCAAGTGGAGAGCAAACTTGCCCTCACATTTAACTTAAAAAAAGAGCCCGATTTCTGTCCATATGAAACCGAGCTCCCGGGAGAAGCGCGTTAGGTTATACCGATATCAATATGAATCAGCGATGCTTGCAGCAGCGTTGGTGATATCGAACACACGATCAGTGTTGACCATCTTTGCTGGAATTGCATCACCTTTGGCATAAGCCATGGCAGCAGCGTAAGCAGCAGGACCAAACTTAGGATTGCATTCAACGGTTACACCGATCTTGCCATCAATAACGGCCTGCAAACCATCTTTTTCGCCATCGATTGAAACGATCAGAATGTCTTTGCCTGGAACCTTGCCTGCGGCTTCAATGGCTGAAATTGCGCCAATGGCCATTTCATCATTGTGAGCAAACAGAATGTTGGCTTCTGGGTGAGCTTGCAACAAGGCTTCTGCAACTTGACGGCCCTTATCACGGTTGAAATCGCCAGTTTGCGATGCAACAATTGACATGCCGGGGTTCTGAGCAATCACATCATCAAAGCCCTTCTTGCGATCATTGGCAGGTGAAGAGCCGGTTGATCCTTCAAGTTCAATGATAATGCCTTTGCCGCCGGTGGCTTTTACAAGCCATTCAGCAGTTGTTTTGCCTTCGAGCAAGAAGTCCGAACCGATGAAGGTAACGTAATCAACACCAGCCTTGGCCAGAGTTTCGTCAACACCACGATCAATCAGGAACAATGGAATGCCAGCTTTCTTAGCGGCCATAACGGCTGGAATAAGTGGCTTTTCTTCGCGTGGTGACAAGAAAATAACATCAACGCCTTGAGCGATCATGCTGTTAACGTCAGCCACTTGCTTGGCAGCAGAACCTGCAGCATCCGTATACACTATTTGCCAGCCAAGCTTTTCAGCTTCAGCTTTCATGCTGGCAGTTTGTGCCAAGCGCCAAGGATTGTTGCTTTCAGTTTGAGCAAAACCAACTTTATAAGTTGGCTTAACCGCCAGCTTTGGCAGTCCATCAGCTTTTGCAGCCGTTGCAAAAACAGTAGCCATCGCCATTGATGACAATAAAACATTACGACGTGAAATCATATTCATTAGATATCTCCCTTTAGGCATTAATTATTATTGTACACACTTGTTTTTTTCGGAGTGGTATTGCTAATATAATCGTTAATTTTATTAGCAGTCAATCCCTATTTGTATGACAAAATAGAAATAGCAGAGAAAAAGCGAAATGTTAAGAAAAAAAGAGAGGAGCAAAAATCAAAAAAAAAATGATGCTCAAACGCTTGTTCATGTTGCAGAATACAAAGCCAAGGCCAAGGCAGTTGCGCGGCCCAAAAAAAATATTTTAGGAACCCGCCCGACGATGACCGACGTGGCACGGGCTGCAGGGGTTTCTCAGTCAAGTGTTTCATTGATCTTGAATCAAATTAACAGCGCGCGCGTGGCTGACGCAACGCGGGAGCGCGTGATAAATGCTGCTTTGGAATTGGGCTATGCATTGCCCAAGGCGCGCCACGAATTTATGTCGACAGGCGAGAAGCGAACAATTGCCTATCTTGTTGATGAGATTTCCACGAGTCCACATCCAGTTGTGAATTTGGATGGAGCACGTGATTATGCCTTTGAACAAGGGTTTCTGGTGGCTGCCCATGTGACACGGTCTAACCCTGAACTCGAAGAAGCTACGATTGCCGAAATACGACGAGACAAATCTATTGTTGGAGTTAT
>JANYGE010000109.1 GCA_025362535.1 Hyphomicrobiales bacterium | reverse complement strand
TTGGCGTAATAACCATCCATGGAAAACACGCCATCAGTCACGATCACAATGCGCCGCGCATTTTCGGCCTTAGCGGCTTGCAATTGTTTTTCCAAATCATTCATATCACTATTGGCAAAACGATAGCGTTTGGCTTTTGACAGGCGAATGCCGTCGATAATCGAAGCATGGTTGAGACTGTCAGAGATGATTGCATCTTGCTCGCCAAATAAAGGCTCAAACACCGCACCATTGGCATCAAAGCAGGCGGCAAATAAAATCGCGTCTTCCATTTGCACATAATCGGCGATGCGAACCTCTAATGCGCGGTGCAAATCTGTTGTCCCACAAATGAAACGCACCGAGGCCATACCGAGGCCGTGGCTGTCGAGGGCGGCCTTCGCAGCTTCGATAAGGGCTGGATGATTGGCGAGGCCCAAATAATTATTGGCGCAGAAATTGAGAACCTGACGCCGACCAGTAACACCGATACGAGGCCCTTGGGCTGATTCAATGATGCGCTCGGTTTTCCATAAGGAGGCGTTTTTGATCGCTTCGAGTTCTTCGCCTAGGGATTTATAAAAAGCCGACATGGAGCACTCCTGTGCCTTTGCTATGGAATTATCACTGATCAAATACAATCCGTGAAATTTACTCAACTGGTTTTATGTCAAGCAACTGGAGTGAAGTCATCTTCATCATGGTCATTCATCAATGTGCGAATGGTCTCGAAGGCCTGCCGTGAACGCCAACCCGATTGGGGGTTGCCAAAGCACACCCGGATGTGGCGGCTTGCCGTATTGCGGTCCAGCATAAACATCGACCCTGGTGAGACTTTGATGCGCTTGGCCAAGAGGGCAGAGGCAAAGCGGGTGGCACTCCAATGTTCTGGCAATTCCAGCCAAGCATAAGGCGCACCCGGTTCACAGCGGAACTTGGTGTTTTTGAAAACTTCCATAAATGTGGCGCGGCGCGAGGCCAGTTCATTGCGGGTGCGGGTGAGAATGGTAGACGCCAAATCGGTTTCAATCCAATAGCGGGCAATCTCGCCGGTGATCCCCACGGTGCGTGCTGCCATGGTGCGGATATGGGCGCGCATGGTGCGGTCTTGGCCATGCGGAGCCACCACAAAACCGATGCGCAATCCGGGGGCCAAAGTTTTTGAGAGGCTGGTGATATGATAGGTGCGCTCCGGAGCCAGTGTATAAAAAGTGGGTGGCAGCACACGGGCATCAAGCAGGCGGAAAATATCATCCTCAACAATGGTGATGTTATATTTTTGCGCAATATGAGCGATAGCTTCGCGGCGCTTATGGCTCATGGTGCTGGTGGTTGGGTTTTGTAAGGTGGGAACAATATAGAGAATGCGCGATGTGCCAGCCTTGGCCGCTTGCTCAAAGGCATCTGGCAACAAGCCTTCTTCATCCATGCCCAGAGCTAATGGCACCACATGGGCATTTTTGAATGTGGCGCGCAGCAAAGCATAATTCACATTCTCGGCCATGATCACATCACCAGGATCAGTAATGGCTTCGAGCACGGTGATCAGCCCGAGATGAGCCCCCGCAGTGATAAAAATTTCGCTCTCATTGGCATCAATGCCACTTAACTTCAACCAACGGGCGGCCATGGTTTTATGCAAGGCAAAGCCATCAGGTGGGGCATAATCAAGCAAGTCCAATTTGCGTGGGTCACGCATCACGGAATGGAGGGCCGCATCGAATTCTTGCGGTGTCACCACAGGTGGCGGAATGGCATGGGTGAGATCAACCAGGTCTTCGGAGTCTTGACCGAGTGACGGGATGGCCGTCACCACATTGCCTTGCCTGATGTAACTGCCGCGCCCCACTTCGCCGGAGAGCAGGCCACGCTGCTCAGCTTCCTTATAGGCTCTGGTTACGGTGCCAAGTGTAACCCCCAATTTCCACGCGAGATCGCGCTGTGGTGGCAAACGATCACCCTTGGCCAAGGTGCCGCCCTCCACATCTTGGGTGATGGCATCCGCAATGGCGAGGTAAAGTGGCTTGGTACGGTCTAGGGTTGGCGTCCAAATTGTCATGGGTACAATATTTCGATTGTTTAATGGTCGACCTTCATTGTATCTACATAATTGTGTTTTATGCAAGTTAAATCTGCATTGCACTTAAGTACAATAGATACAATTGGAGATTATGGAGACTATTATGCGCGATTATGAAATCACTGTTGCTCAATCCCGGCGGGCTTATGGCCAAGTGACCTGGCTGGTGCGCTTGGTTCAGAATTGGCGCATGCGAAAATCTCTGAAACAGATGCAACATTTCAACGATTATCAATTGCGCGATATTGGCTTGATGCGCAGCGAATTGAGCAGGCTCATTGCCCTGCCGCTTGATTCTGATCATGAAATGGAGGCCGAACGCAGTCTTCGTGCCTCGGCCAAGCTTTATGAAAATCCAAAAGCGGTTTTGGCCCTTCCCGATTTGGGGAGGGCCGCTCTCCCCACGTCAGAACAGCCAGCGCGGAACCTTGGACGCGTAGTCCACGTAGGTTTGACCAAAGAGCTTGACGAGGTCGCGTTCCTCCGTGCGCAGAACCGTTAGGTTCATCACCACCATATAGACCGCAGTTGCGATGATTGCGGCAGAGACCGATAGAAGTGCAAGCGAAATGAGTGGCAGAAGAAATGCCGCAAAAATTGGGTTGCGCGAATATTGGAAGATGCCAGCGGTCACCAGATGTTGTGGTTTGCCAAATGTATTGGCGGAGGGTGCGAATCCCATGCGGCCCTGAATGATGACCACGGAAATCAGGAAGGCGAGAAAACAGATAAGCAGCACAGCCAGAATGGCTGGAGATGCCGCTGTTAGTTTTTGTTCGCCCACCAGCAAAATGCCAAGCACATAAGAAAGGCTTGCCACATAGGCTGAAAGTTCAATGCGGGCCCATTTGCCCTTTAACTCAAAGAGCGGAGCGCTTTGGCCTAATCCCGTGGTGTTCCGCTTTCCTGCATTCACAATCAATTTCTCCTGCTTTCTTTCATTTTGCCTCGCAACTGTGGAGAAAATCTTAACTGCAAACAGCTTGACAGTTGTGGCGTTTACGCGAAATCTCGTCATCAAAATCAATGGGAGTCTAATATGGCAGAATGGGAAAAGCGCTTCAGTTTAGCAGGCAAGCGGGCCTTGGTGACAGGGGCCACCAAGGGCATTGGCTTTGAGGCCTGTAAAGTGCTGGCCGATGCCGGGGCTGATATTGTGGCCGTGGGCCGCGATGCCAAGGGGCTGGCTGATGTATCCGCTGCTGTCAAAGCTTTGGGGCGGCGTTGCCTTGCCATTGAGGCTGATCTGGCCAGCGTTGCAGCAACGCAAGCTGCGGCGGCTGAGGCGCTTCGCACCTTCGGCACCATTGATATTCTGGTGAATAATGCAGGGGTTGCGGTGGTGAAATCCATCATCGACACTGGCGTTGAAGATTGGGAATGGGTGAATGCGGTGAATTTGCGCGCGCCCTTTCTGTTGGCGCAGGCCCTAGCTCCCAACATGATCAAACAAGGCATGGGCAAGATCATCAATATCTCATCGCAATCCGGTGTGGTGGCTTTGGCTGATCATGGTGCCTATGGTGCATCGAAAGGTGGGCTCAATATGCTCACCAAAGTGATGACGATTGAATGGGCCAAATATAATATTCAAGCCAATACCGTGTGCCCCACAGTGATCTTGACGCCAATGGGCGAAATGGTGTGGGGCGATCCTGCGAAAGGCGGGCCTATGAAGGCGAAAATTCCAGCCGGCCGTTTTGGTAAAACGGTAGAGGTTGCCGATTTAATCCTGTTCCTCGCTTCGTCAGCCTCTGATCTGATCAATGGCCAGGATATTTTGATCGATGGTGGCTTTACGGCGCAGTGAAGTTAGGATCGGCCGAGATCAAGAAGTTTCTTGACTTGCCATACTAAGTACATACAATTATGGCATGACGCAGTTTTACTGGAACGCGGATAAAAACCAATTCCTAAAAAACAATCCTGATCGGGTCGTTTGTTTTGAAGATATTGTAACTGCCATTGAAGGTGGTGGATTGTTAGACGATGTCGAGCACATGAATTCGGACAAATATCCGAACCAGCGGCTGTTTATCGTGCTCCACAACAATTATGTATATGGCGTGCCATATGTACAGGACAAAGACGATGTGTTTCTTAAGACAATCTATCCAAGCCGAAAGTTGACTGCAAAATATTTAAAGGGTGAAGGCCATGACGAATAAAGCAACCGTCGGAAAATACTCGGACAGGCAAGAACAGTTGCTCATCGAGTCTTTAGAAGCTGATGGCACAGTGTTTAAAAGCCGTCTCACACCGGCGCGCAAAAAGCAAATTGAAGCGATTGCGCAGGCTACAATCAACGGTGAACGTGAGAAAATTACTTTGCGCATTCCACGCAGTGATTTGTCGCGCATCAAATCAAAGGCATTGCAGGAAGGTATGCCCTATCAAACACTGATCAATTCAATTTTGCACAAGGCTGTGAATTAGCGACTTTGAAATTGCGTTCTGCGCAATCTCCCACCAGTTATCCCTTTCTACCCAAACCGCTCACTGCGGGCTTTCTCCCATTGGCTTGCAACGGCTGAATCGATCTTGCCCTTCAGCAAGGCCCCCGCTTCCATCACCGGATACATCTCAGCCAAAGTCAAAATTCGACCATCACCCACCCGCCTGGTGATATGATGGGGTTTGAGATCACGCGGGGATGTCATGCCAGCAGCGGCCAGCATTTCGGCCAAGCTCTTGATGGTTTCGCGGTGAAAATTCAACACGCGTTCGGCTTTGCTCGGTACCGCAATGGCGCGTTGGCGAAGGGGGTCTTGGGTTGCGACACCAGTGGGGCAATGGCCGGTGTGACAGGTCTGGGCTTGAATGCAGCCCACCGCAAACATGAAGCCGCGCGCCACATTGCACCAATCTGCACCTAGCGCGAAAGCTCTTGCCATGTCAAAGCCAGTGATGATTTTTCCAGCACAACCTAGTTTTATTTTATCGCGCAAGCCTGCCCCAATGAGGGCGGAATTTACAAAGGCCAAGCCATCGCGGAGCGGCATGCCGATATTGTCGATAAACTCGGCGGGGGCTGCACCTGTGCCGCCTTCCTTGCCGTCAATCACAATGAAATCCGGCGTCAGTCCAGTTTCCAACATCGCTTTGACAATCGCCAGGAATTCTGTGCGGTGACCAATGCAAAGTTTAAATCCGGTGGGCTTGCCACCTGAAAGCTTGCGCAAGTGGGCGATGAATTGCACCAGTTCGAGTGGCGTTGAGAATGCCGAATGGGCCGCAGGTGAAACGCAATCTTTGCCCTCTTCAACATTGCGAATAGCCGCAATTTCCGCAGTCACTTTGGCCGCTGGTAAAACCCCACCATGGCCAGGCTTGGCCCCTTGGCTGATTTTCACTTCAATCATTTTGACTTGCGGGTCACGCGCATTGGCCACAAATTTTTCATCAGAGAATGTGCCATCAGCATTGCGGCAGCCAAAATAGCCTGAGCCGATCTCCCAAATTAAATCGCCACCCGCTTCGCGGTGATAGGGGCTGATTGAGCCTTCACCCGTATCATGGGCAAAGCTGCCATTCTTGGCACCAAGATTGAGCGAGCGGATCGCATTGGCAGAGAGCGCACCATAGCTCATGGCCGAGATATTTAAGACCGAGGCATTATAGGGTTGGTGCAGTCTGGGCCACCAATGGTCAGGCGGAACAACTCTTTGGCCAAAGGGGCAGGCACGATCGAATGCAACATCCATTCATGGCCTTCAGCATATACATTGCCTTGGGTGCCAAAGGGCTTTTTGTCGAGCTCACGCTTGGCGCGTTGATAAACAATAGCGCGGCGTTCGCGCGGGAAGGGCATCCCATCGGTATCCCCTTCAAAAAAATACTGGCGCATTTCCGGGCGGATTTTTTCAAAGAAGAAACGCAAATGTCCGATGATGGGATAGTTTCTTAAGATCGCATGGCGGGTTTGGTTGATATCATGAATGCCCACCACAATGAGTGAAACCATCACAATAAAAATGGCCCCAATTAAATTTGGATGGGTGGGGAAAATACGGAAGGCCGGAATCGAAAGCACAGCAAAGATCACCGCATAGGTAATCCCAAAAAATCGTCCTTTAAAAAGGGAATCAAAATCCATAGCGTTACTCAAGCTGTATTTTTGATATACTGCAATAGCGATGAATTATGACGGTTATTCATCCCCCCGGCACGCGGGGCATCACATAGATTTCGGCATCTTTGGGCAAAACCGTGTCCCATTGATCGCGGTAGATCTGGCCATTGATCGAAACGGCTACACCACGTTTGATGTGAGGTTCCATGCCGGGATATTGCTCGGCAAGTTTGCGAAACAATTCGCGGATCGTGCTGGCCTCAATAGAAATAGAAAGGGCGCCGCCAGCCATTGGCCGCAGCGCCCCCCAGAGATGGACTTCAATACTCATCCGCGTTTGGTTTTGATCGCCTTCAATATGCGCGGTGGTGACATGGGCACATGGTGCATGCGCACCCCGGTTGCATTGGTGACGGCGATGGAACAAGCAGCCAAGGGCGGAACGATGGAGGTTTCACCCACACCGCGCACTCCATAAGGATGATGCGGATTTGGAATTTCCAAAATCTGTGTGTCGATGAACGGAAGATCAGAACATACTGGAATGCGGTAATCCAGGAAGCCCGCATTTTGCAGGCGGCCATTTTTGCCATAAACATATTCTTCGTTCAAAGCCCAGCCAATGCCTTGTGCGGCACCACCTTGATATTGGCCTTCAACATAGCTTGGGTGCATGGCTTTGCCGGCATCCTGAATCACCGTATAGCGCGTCACTTTGCTTTGGCCGGTTTCAGGATCAACATGGATATCGGCAATATGGGTGGCGAAAGATACACCCGCATTATCGGCCACGATTTCCGCATGGCCGGCAATTGGGCCGCCAGTTGAGCCTGCAATGGCGGCCAGTTCCTTGAGGCTCATGGGGGCGATATTGCCATGGCTAGAGCCTGTGGCTTTGGCTTGGCCATCTTCCCAGACCACGGCATCCACCGGAATATCCCAATGCTTGGCAGCTTTTTCGCGCATCACCGTAATGGCGTTGCGTGCTGCAAAAACCGCAGCCATCGAGCTTGAGAACGTGCCGCGGCTGCCATCTGTCATGTCATTATGGCCCAGCGAAGATGTGTCAGCCACGATGCAGCGTACGGCCTCATAAGACACACCCAACTCTTCAGCCACAGCCAAAGCGAGAGAGGCGCGTGAGCCGCCCACATCCATGGTGCCAACAGCAAGAGTTACCGTTCCATCCGGGGTGACGTTTAAATCGACGCAAGTTTGACCGCCGAAATTGAACCAGAAACCACAAGCCATGCCACGACCGGTATCTTTGCCGAGCGGGGCTTTCATGTGCGGATGATCTTTGGCGGCTTGTAATGTTGGCCCAATGCCGATGGGGCCATAGACCGGACCATAGGAGGATTTGGTGCCTTCTTTGGCCGCATTCTTAATGCGGAAATCAATCGGGTCCATGCCGATGGCTTTGGCCGCAGCATCTATGGTGTTTTCAACTGCGAAAGCCGCCATGGGGGCTGATGGGGCGCGGTAGGCAGCGGTTTTGGGGCGGTTGGAAACCGCATCCTTGCTCACTGATTTGACATTCTTAAAATCATAGCAAGCCCATGCTGTCATGGCGCCAAATTCAGCCCAATTGGCTGGGAAGCAACCGCTGGTGTAGCGCAGCTCGGCAAATGCTGCCGTGACTGTGCCATCGCGCTTCACGCCGATTTTAACATCGATGGAGGTTTGCGATGTTGGGCCTGTGCAGCGGAACACTTCTTCACGGGTCATCGTCAGTTTTACCGGACGATTGGCCTTGCGTGACAAAGCAAGAGCCAAGGGTTCAGCCCAGATATGAGTCTTGCCGCCAAAGCCGCCACCGATTTCAGAGGCGGTCACGCGCAGCTTATTGGCATCAAGGCCGAGCAAAGTGGCGCATTGATTGCGGTAAACAAAGTGGCCTTGGGTGCACACCCACATTTCAGCCGAACCATCAGGAGAGACTGAGGCCAAGCAGGAATGCGGTTCAATATAGCCTTGATGGGTCTGCTCAGTTTTGTAAGTTTGCTCAATGATCACATCGGCCTCTTTGAAACCTGCATCCAAGTCACCATGGCCATATTCGGTTGTCTTGTTGTAATTGGAGGGCTTGGTCGATTCTGGCGCAGCGCCATCGGTTACAATGTGGTCATGCAGCAAGGGTGAGTCAGCTTTTAAGGCATCATCCACATCGGTGACATGCGGCAAAATTTGATAATCAACTTTGATGAGCTTCAAGGCTTCGCGCGCCGTCTTTGCATCAACGGCCGCAACAGCCGCCACCGCATGGCCATCATAATAAACTTTTTTGCGTGCCATGCAGTTTTCAAGAATATCAAACATGCCCCGGTCACCATTGGTGTGATCAGGCAGATCAGCACTGGTGATGATGGCTTTTACGCCGGAAAGCTTTTCGGCTTTCGAAGTATCGATCTTTTTAATAATGGCGTGGGGATGCGGGCTGCGCAGCACCAGGCCCACGAGTTGGCCTGGGGCCGTTGCATCAGCGCCATAGCGCGCGCGACCCGTCACTTTATCAATGCCATCAGGACGGCGCACACGGGTGCCGATCACTTTGAATTTTCTCTGTTCAAGCTCAGGGTTCATTGGGTCAGCTTTAGTGGAAGTTGACATGGGCTTAGCCTCTCATTTCTTTGGCGGCGGCTTGCACAGCGCGCACGATTTTATCATAGCCAGTGCAGCGGCAGAGATTGCCGGCAAGGCCAAAGCGAATTTCTTCTTCGGTTGGATCAGGGTTTTTGCGCAGCAAAGCTTGTGCTGCCATCAGGAAGCCTGGTGTGCAGATGCCGCATTGCAGCGCTGCCCCATCAATGAAGTGTTGTTGCAAAGGATGCAGCACTGCGCCATTTGCCATGCCTTCAATGGTCTCAACTTTCTTGCCATTCATTTCGGCACCAAGCACCAGGCAGGAACACACAAGGCGACCATCCAGGATCACACTGCAAGCACCGCAATCACCGGTGCCGCAGCCTTCTTTGGCTCCAGTTAAGCCAATGCGGTTGCGCAGCACATCGAGCAAGCTTTCATCATTGGCGCAGACAAATTCAACAGCATCACCATTGATGGTGGTTTTAACATGGGAACTCATTATTTGCCTCCGGCGCGAGCATAAGCAGTTTCGGCGGCGCGTCTTGCGAGAACACCTGCCACTTCAATTCTAAATTCAATGGTGCCGCGCTTGTCATCAATCGGCTTACAGGCGGCTGAACAGGCGGCAGCAAGTTTGGCCTTGGCTTCAGCATCAAGCTTGGTGCCGATGATGGCTTTGGCGGCGTCTTTCACCAGAAGCACGGTGGTGGCCACAGCGCCAAGGGCAACGCGGGCTTTGGTGATCACACCCTTTGCGTCAATGGTCAGGTTCACACCGCAGCTCACCACGGCAATATCCATTTCCGTGCGGGGAATGAAGCGCAAATAGGCATCACCCGATTTTGGCAGCTTCTTGGGAAGCTCAATCGCAGTGATGATTTCGCCCTTCTTCAAATTGGTGCGGCCAACACCTGCTGGCACATCTTCCACGGCAAGTTTGCGGTTGCCTTTAGGGCCTGCAATCACAACTTTAGCACCAGCGGCGACCAAAGCTGGAACCGAGTCTGCTGCTGGCGAAGCATTGCACAGGTTGCCAGACATGGTGCAACGGCCTTGCACTTGTTTGGAACCAATCAGGTTTGCAGCTTCAACAACACCGGGCCAGGCCTTAACGAGGGCGGCATTTTCGGTGAGAGCCGAGCAAGGCACTGCGGCACCAACTGAAAATCCGCTGGCGGTCTTCTTGATGTCGGCCATGCCTTTGATGCGCTTGATATCGACGACCAAATCCGGCTCTAACATGCCAGCTTTCATTTTAACGAGGAGATCGGTTCCTCCGGCCAGAATAAAGGCAACGCCTTTTTCTTTGGCCATCAATGTCACAGCTTCTTTAGCTGTTGACGGTGTTTCATAGCGCATCATTTCACCCATTTATTTTTACCACCGTAGCATGGCCTATCTGCTAGGCCGTGGTCAACTGTCAGCTCTCACACAGTCACGATGTTTATTGCCACACCTGCTTCATCTAATGCCGCAGAAAGTGCAGCATCAGGCGAAGCTTCAGCGATTAAGCGGTTGATTTCAGAAAACTCACAGACTTTTACCAGCGCAGTTTTTCCAAATTTAGAGGAGTCAGACAGGATCACCCGGTGATCAGCGCGGCTGAGCGCCATATAAGCCAATTCTGATTCTGATAAATTTGCATCCATCGGGCCATCAACGGCGTGCAACGCGCCGATCGAAATAAAAGTGTGTTTCACCCGAAATTTAGAGAAAAACGCAACGGCGGTTGGGCCAAATGCAGCACCATTATCACCTTTCAAAACACCACCCGCCATATAAACACTATTGCCGTTT
>JANYGE010000322.1 GCA_025362535.1 Hyphomicrobiales bacterium | reverse complement strand
ATCCAAAGCAATCATTACCTTGTCGATTGCAATTTGATCTTCGGCATCCATATCGGCCAAAGCCTCGTAGAGTTCGCCATTCACAGCAGCCACAGCCTTGGTAACGCCTTTGCCCATATAGCGGGCCTTATCGCCATCGCGCAGTTCCATGGCTTCATGCGCGCCAGTGGAAGCGCCTGACGGCACAGCAGCGCGGCCAAACGCCCCGTCTTCCAGCGTCACGTCAACTTCAACTGTTGGATTGCCACGGCTATCGAGAATTTCGCGGGCGGTAATATCGAGAATGGCGGTCATAAGCAGCTCCAAATGTTAATTTGGAGCTGCTTATGCGCATGTCGTGTGACGATTGCAAGAATTTTGAGGTGCGTACGTCAAAAACCTGATTACTTCGAACTCACCATCACTTGCGTTGGCTTCTGGCGCAAGCTCACCCACAGTTTTGAGTCGCTTTGCGATTGCCGCTTCAGGAATGTGTAAGGCGTATGATCCCAACGCAGAACATCATTGTGGCGATTGTCGAGAATGAAATCGCCCTTATCAGTGACAGCGGTGAGCACGGCGTGGCCTTCGCCTTTTTCATCGAGTAAAACTGTGATCAGCAAATCATCGGCTGGAACGCCCATGTCTTGCAGGAGGCGCTTCTTGAGCAAGGCATAATCTTCGCAATCGCCTGCTGTGACCGGATAGGTCCAATTTTCGACAACACCATAAAGGTCTTGGTCGCTTTCAGGTTTAATCTTTGTATTGGTGCTGCTGTTCACAGCAACGATCATGTCCCAGGTCGCTTGGGTCAAAGTCAGCCGATCATGCATTGAGCCTTTGATTTGGCATTCAGCTTCGCCTGCAGCGCAGAATTTGACATAACCAACTGGTGGTAAGGATTTGCCGAAAAGCTTCATGTTGGCAGAAGCACTATCAACCGCATGGGCTTGTACGCTGCACATCAAAACTGCCAACACACTGAGTAAAGACTTGATCGACATTCGCGGCCCCTGCAAAAGTTAATAAAGTGTTAACTGCAGGTTTCCGCGCTGTAAAGATTAAGGTTTAAAAGTGGTTAACGCATGTTCCCCGTGTGGCCGAGTGAGAACCTGCCTGGCTGTGGCCAGACCGTTAGACCATGCGGTTCAATGCCCACATTGATCTTGATTACAGCACCCGTTGTTGTGTCGATGGCATAGACTTGACCGTCATAACGGCCAGCCAGCCACAATTCTTTGCCATCCGCCGTGATGTTGCCCATGTCCGGGCTACCACCGCCGGGAATGGGCCATTGTGCCACAACCTTATTGGTGGCGAATTCGATAACAGTAACGCTGCCCGGACCGCCTGCTTTGTCAGGCATTCGGTTTGAACCACGATTGCCGACATAAAGTCTCTTCCCATCACGGCTGGTGGTGAGACCGTGTGCGCCTTTGCCCGTTGCAATAAAGCCGGTTTCTTTAAACGTATCGGCATCTACTAAAAACACACCATCATTCATCATATCAGTTACATAAAATGTTTTGCCATCAGGCGACAAGCGCACATCTTGGGGCATGCCGGGTTTCGAAAACTGTAAGCCGGCAACGAGTTTTTTTTGCTTCATGTCAATTTTGACAAGACTCATGCCTTTAAACTCACAAGTAAAAACAGCGAATGACAAATCAGCCGAAAAATCCGCGTGGTTTATACCATTGCAAATCGGAGTTTTGATAATGTAGTTCAACACCATCGTATGCGGATCGCGGAACTCTAATTGACGAAAGGCTTCGGCAACAATGATCGCTTCACTGCCATCTGGCATAAAGTAAACATTATAAGGATCATTCACTGGAACCTCTTTACCAGGTTTTCCAGTCATGGGATCAATCGGCGTCATACTCCCATGTGGAGTTAAGTTTGCCGTATTGGCGACCCACAATGTCTTCAAATCCCATGATGGAATAATGTGCTGTGGCCCCAAGCCAACTTTAAAGGTGTCAACAACCTTGTGAGTTGCAGGATCAATAACGCTAACTGTATTCGAAGAGTGATTGGGCACATAGACGCGCGGCAGGGCATTAGCCACAACGGGGCTCAATTTATCAGCACCTATCTCGCTATAAACATTAATGGGTGCAGGCTGCACGACAGGACAACCCTGCCCCTCGCAGGCTTGCGCCATCGAAGCGTAAAGCGAGCTAGCCAACAGGCCGATGAACAACAGTGTGAAGCGTCTGAACAATTTGCAACCTGTGTGGTGAAGTTACGGGTGATTTAGAAAATTCTGTATAGCGGTTACCGTCCCATCCACGATCAGGTCAACCCCCAACTGTCCGAGCTCCGCAGAGGCATTTTTGGGATTTCCACCGTAGACACCATCGGCTGCTGCATATGAACCACTTTGGGCGAGCTTTTCATGCCGCACCATATTTGGAACTGTGGCCAATTGTAGCGCCGTGTCCGCCAAAGCTGCATGCGTGCCAATTTCAGATTTTGGGTGGCCCTTTTGCAACAGAGCCTCAACATAGGGGCCTTGGGCCAAGGCATAATATTCGATGGCAGCAAAGGCGCGGACACCAGAGGCCTTCCACTGCGTGTTGAGTTTTGTCGCTACTGCCGTTTCATTGCTCTGATAGCTGCCGTGATCGCCGATAAACACTATTGTTTTAAATCCCGCATGCTTAAAACTCTTGGCAGCGGATTCTAACATTTGATTGAAGGTGGCATCTGGAATTGTGATGGTGCCGGGAAACTTCATATGCGCGGTGGGCGGATCAATTTCACCTTCCGGCACATAGGCGATAACCGGAGCAACGATTGTGTGGCCAAGTTTAACGGCTATTTTTTCGGCTAGAAATTTAACCCGTGCATTGTGCTTGCCCAATGCCATGTGCGGCCCGTTTTGTTCCGTGCCACCTATAGGAATGATGATTGTGGTTGAACCTGCAGCAATCTCGCCACGGAGCTCAGTCCACGTTAAGTCTTCAAGGAAGACTGTAGCGTGAGCAGAGGTACTGAACAAAATGAATAAAACAAACAGGAGAGCTCTCATGCTCTCCTGTTTCGCTGAATAAGCTCAAAGGTGCAACTGACTTTAGTGTAATGTTTTTCAGTTCGAAGACACTTGGGTGATCCGAATTCCAACAATACGGGCATCTTCATAACCTGCCGCTATGGCCGTTTCTAA
>JANYGE010000307.1 GCA_025362535.1 Hyphomicrobiales bacterium | reverse complement strand
GCACTCATTCTTCGGTGGTTTCCAACAGTTTGATCTTGTCGCCATAAACGGGGTCTGCAATCAGATCATTTACAACCTGCGTATTGTTGGCAGAAGGAATCATGGCGTTCAGCGAATTGATCATCCGGTCCTTAATGTCTTGCGCCATTTCAGTGCTGGCTTTGAGTTCCTCGATCTGTTGCTTAATATCGGAGGTTTGATCGTCGAGCACATTTGTATAGGCAAAACTCAGCGTGGTGATCGCCAGATTCCAATCATTCACCGATGCAAAGCCGAATGTTTTTATGTCAGTTTCAAATTCCTTGCCGCGCGTATCCTTGTCCACAAAGGACTGCAAATCATCATAAGTTTCAAGCGGCGAATCTTGATATTTGGTCTGCACCAAAACATAAGCATCAAGGGCCTTGCGGGCCTTATCTATGGTCAGTTCCTCAGTTTGTACAACTGGAACATCGCCTATGCTCATATCTTCAGCATCCCCAGCATCAGGTGCAGCATCTGGTTGAACAGGTTCAGAAGCTGCTGGTGCCGCAGGTGCGGGAGCAACAGGCGCAGGCGGGGCGGGAGCAGGTGCTACTGGAACAACCGGCACGGGTGTTATGGGAGGGGTAGGGGGTGTTGTCGTTTGTTGCGGTAAAGCAGGAAGAGGCAAGCCCAACAGTGCTACAGCAACAACTAACCCGGAATAAACTTTTATGTGACGCATTTTTAGCCTCTCATTTTAAGTTACGCCAGAGTCAATCCGCCTTCCAGTGAAAATTTTGCAATTGTGGTAATATGTTACCGTGCGAATAAAACGCAATAAACTGCCATATTTTCTTGACACTTGTGTATTTGGTTCGCTAAGAGGCAGCCATTCCGCGCTTGAAGGTTTCGAGCGCGTTTTATTTTGTAACACCAAATCAGAGATCAAACCATGAAGACCTATTCGGCGAAAGCCAAGGAAATTCAAAAGGAATGGATGCTGATTGACGCTGAAGGTCTGGTTGT
Source organism: Hyphomicrobiales bacterium (assembly GCA_025362535.1). GTDB lineage: Bacteria > Pseudomonadota > Alphaproteobacteria > Rhizobiales > Aestuariivirgaceae > Aestuariivirga. The sequence goes on along the minus strand of JANYGE010000307.1, from coordinate 1,029 downwards.
TGGTCGCCTCGCTGCGATTATCGCTAACCGTCTTCGCGGCAAGCACAAGCCAACCTTCACCCCGCACATGGATTGCGGTGATAACATCATCGTTATCAATTGCGAAAAAATTGCCTTTACTGGCAAGAAGCGCAAAGACAAGACCTATTATTGGCACACCGGCTTTGCTGGCGGTATCAAGGAGCGCAATGCGCATCAGTTCTTGGATGGCAAAAATCCTGAACGTGTTCTTGAACTCGCTGTGCAACGCATGTTGCCGGGTGCTTCGCTGAAGCGCCAACAAATGACAAACCTGCGCATTTATAAGGGTGCTGAGCATCCACATGAAGCACAGAACCCCAAGAAACTCGATATTTTGGCGATGAATGCCAAGAACGCACCGAGAGGCTAATCATTATGGCTGAACAAAAAACATTAGCCGATCTCGGCGCCGCAATGGGCATGGCCGCTTCTGCACCTGGTGCAAGCGTTTCTGTTGCTCCTGTGCAACCAAAGATCGATGCCAAGGGCCGTGCTTATGCAACGGGCCGCCGCAAGAATGCGATTGCTCGCGTTTGGATTAAGCGTGGCAAAGGTAAGATCACTGTAAACGGCAAGCCAATCGAAGCTTACTTTGCACGCCCTGTGCTGCGTATGCTCGTGGCCCAGCCTTTGAACGCAGTTGCTCGTCTTTCTGAAATGGATGTTGATTGCACCGTGTGTGGTGGTGGTCTTTCGGGTCAAGCTGGTGCTGTGCGCCACGGTATTTCCCGCGCGCTCACCTATTTTGAACCAGGTCTGCGCCCCGTTCTGAAGAAGGGCTCATTCCTCACCCGCGATAGCCGTGCTGTTGAGCGTAAGAAGTATGGCCGCGCCAAAGCCCGTGCCCGCTTCCAGTTCTCGAAGCGCTAATCGGTTACACTATTTTGAAAAGGCCGTCCTTCGGGGCGGCCATTTTGTTTTGTGAGATTGAACAGTTCGGAACTGCTTGCTCCATTATCTGAACTCGCTCAGATGGTAACATCAGCTTCAGAACCGCCGCAAGCCCAG
>JANYGE010000198.1 GCA_025362535.1 Hyphomicrobiales bacterium | reverse complement strand
CAATTTTGTAAAGTTCTGCGTTATGTCCCGGATGAAAATCGATTGCAGGTCGTGGCAGGTATTGGCTGGGACAAGGGCATTGTTGGAGTGGCAAGCGTAGGGGCAGATTTGGCGTCACCTGCAGGATTTGCTCTTAGAACGGGTAAAGCGGTCATCTCAAATCATCTTGAAAATGAACAACGTTTCAGCACTCCCGACCTGCTCGCCCAACATGGGATACGCAGAGCAATGAACGTCATCTTGCAGGGTGATGGCAAACCCTTTGGCGTTCTCGAAGTTGACAGTAAATCTGACTTCGAATTTGTTCAGCACGACTTGGCATTCCTGCAAGGCGCTGCAAACGTGCTTGGAATGGCCATAGAGCGTGAGCGCAACGAGCGCCATCTCAAAGCTGCGCTGGCCCGCCAGCAGTTCCTCGTGAAGGAAATGAACCATCGCGTAAAAAACAGCCTCGCTATTGTGGTGAGCTTACTGCAAATGCAAGGGCGCAGTGCCAATCAAGAAACTGCCGATCAGTTTGAGGAAACGGCGCGACGGGTAAGTGCAATTGCCCGCGCCCATGAGCGGTTATACCGAAACAATTATATCGAAAGTATGGATCTTGGCGCTTATATCGAAGAGGTCTGCCAAGATATGGACTCGTCAGTTGTTCACTGTACCGTGCTGGTCGAGGCTCAGCGGGGCATTGATATTAAAGTTGATAACGCGATTTCGATTGCACTTATCATCGTCGAATTGGTCACCAACTCTGCAAAATACGCTTATCCCGCTGGCACAGGCGGTAAAATATGGGTGAACATAAGCCGAGAGGGAGAGAAAAATATCCTGATCATTGTTCGCGATGAAGGTGCGGGCTTTCCCGATGAATTTGATCCTCAAAAATCTCGTGGATTGGGGATGAGAATTATCCAGGCCTTCGCAAAGCAACTCCAGACAACATTGGCTTTCAATCGAAGGTCGCCTGGTTCAGAAGTTAGGTTTTTGTTCCCGATGGATGTGGATTGACATTACTGCGGCCACCAACAGATGAAGTTCAGGAGTGGCCTAGTTCTGGCGGTAGCTGCTGTATTTTCCACGCAGATAGACAAGTTGATTGGCTTCTATATCGCTTAACCTCACATCTACCACCCGGCCCAGAATGATTGCATGACTGTGCCGCTCAAGAATTTCCTCCACGTGGCAATCAATATTGGCAATGGCACCGTCGAGAGCCAGCGCCCCTGTGGTCAAGCTTGACCATGTGGCCCCGACATATCGTTCGATACCACGCACATTGTCTTTGCCAGTGAATCTCTCAGCAATGTGGAGATGATGATCGGCAAGGATATTGACGCAGAAGTGCCTAAATTCTTGAATGATAGCGTAGCTGGATGAGCCACGGTTGATCTGGATGAGCATGGTTTCCGGGTTCATTGAAAGGGATGTGGCGGTTGTGACTGTAAGGCCTGTGCGCCGCGAGGCGAGGCCCGCAGTGATGACACAGACGCCGCCAGTCAAATGTCGCATCGCGTCTTTCAATCCGGGCTCTGGCTTTGCTTCTTGATTGAACGATAAATTGAGCTTCATAGATGTTGTGGTTCCGTTTCAGGGGCTTATCCTTTTCGGCTGCGGCGTATTCAACGCAGTTTAATTTGTTTCTGCTTTAAATAATTCTCACTACCGCGTCACTGCGCATCCCTGTCTTCTGCTGCCATCAAAACAAAACGGTGGAGATTATGGATAAATCAACCTTGGCTTTAACGCCTGGACTAACTCAATTTCAGGGCTTTGCGCTGCTCATAGGCCTTGGCCTCGTGTCACTTGTGATCGCTTTCATTGTGCGACAATATCTTGTTCGCAACACGCATGATTTCATTATTTCCGGCCGCAAGGTCGGTTTTGGTTTTGGCGTCGGTTCGGTGATCGCCGTCTGGACTTGGGCCATGGCCGTATTGATGAGTTCGGCCATGACCTATCAGTGGGGCCTTTCTGGCCTGTTCTGGTTCGTGGTTCCGAATGGATTGGCTGTAATGGCTGTCATTCCCTTTGCCCGTATCCTGCGCAAGAGCATGCCGCATGGCTACACGATTTCGGAATTCATCAATTACCGGTTCAACAAATCACAAGTGGCCTCAACCATTGTCACTTTGACGATGATCTTTGGCATTGTTCTTGAGATATTGATCAATCTTAAGGGCACCTCGATCGTCATTTCATCGGTCTTCGGTATCAATTGGGCGCTGGCCGCTGTGGTTGGGATTGCCGCAGTTCTGGCCTATTCCTATTTTGGTGGGTTGTGGACCAGTGTTATCACTGCCACCATTAACACGTTGATGATCACGGTGCCTGCCGGCATTATTGTTGTATTGATCTATGACAAGGTGCCAGGGGGTGCAGCTGCAGTTCTAGATGCTGTCGGCAAGGCCAACCCCGCCAATCTTTCTGTTCTGCGGCCTGATGCAGCGGCAGGCTTTGGTATCACGCTCGCCTTTGGTTTGCTGGCGGCAACTATTGCCGACCAGACGTTCTGGCAAAAAGTATGGTCGATCCGGTCATCAGAAGTCAGCCGTACATTCCTTTGGGCAGGTGCTTTGTTCTACCCGATTCCGATTGCGCTTGGCATGATTGGTCTCGTGGGCATCGCTTATGGCATCGCACCAGCGGACATTGGTGGCGACATCGCGGCCATTGGTCCCTATGTGGTCTCGCATATTGGCCTGCCTGTTGCCATCGTACTGGTCTATGTGCTGGTCATTCTTGCCGCCTGCTATTCAACCATTGACGGGGCGAGTGCTGCTCTTTCTTCAGTGGTCGCAATTGACATCGTCAAGCGTTATGCACCGTCAATTTCGGAGCGCCGCCTCTTCATCATCACCAAGATTTCGACACTGCTTGGAGGTGTGGTGGCTCTTGCCATTGTTCTATCGGGTGCAGACTTCACGACACTTGTATTGACAACCTATGCGCTGAAGACAGCAGTCTTGCTGCCACTCTCGCTCGCCATCATCTGGCCCCGGACAAACACCATTGGTTTCGTCGGTGGTATAGTCTTGGCCATCGTCTTCGGCATGACCATTCGAGCCTATTACGGCGAGCTGATCGGCACGCTGTCAATCCTGGCGATCAGTGGACTGACTGTGTTGATAGCCGCCTTGGTATTCCCGCAGCGGTTCGACTCCAAGGTCCTTTTGCAGGCCCGTGACCTAAGCAACCAGCCCGAAGGTCGCGCTGTTCCCCATGCCGCGCATCAGGCCGCCGAATAACCCAACTTCACAGGAGCATCCATTATGTCAAGTGTTTCAATTACGATCATCATTCTAGGGCTGATTGCGACGGCCATCTTCGTGGCCGGTTTCTATCGCGGGCTTCGGCAAAGCATCACCGAACGTGACAATGTCGCGTCTCAGGAGGCGGGCTATGATGCCAGTGACCGTTGGCCCAGCGTGATCTTCGCTGTGGTGGCCTCAGCTGCCATCATCACGCTGATTGGTTTCTATCCGGCTGCTATCTATTTCGGGCCATTCCTGGTGGTGCTCACAGCGGCGGCAAATGGCGTTGCATTTTTCCTCGACAAGGGAACATCGGCTCGCTGAGCCTATAGGAGTAATTATTTTGACGAAGAAGGCTCATCTACTCGGCTTCATCCAACATGGGGTGAACAGCCACGCCACTGGAATGTGGCGTCACCCCAAAGACAAGGTCAACTGGAACTACGCGCGCCCGGAATATTGGCAACACATGGCGCGGGTCATGGAACGCGGGCTATTCGATGCGATGTTTATTGCTGACGAGCTTGCGCCATATAATACACATGGTGGCAATTCAGACCCAATCGTCAAATATGCCGTGCAATGCCCGACACATGAGCCTTCTACCATTGCTCCGATCATCACTGGGGCTACCAAGAATCTTGGTGTGGGGGTGACACTATCGACGGCCTTTGAACACCCTTATTCAATGTGCCGCCGCTTGAGCAGTCTCGACCACTTGTCTGAAGGTCGTGTGGCCTGGAATATCGTCAGTTCTTACTCAAAGAGCGAGTGGGATGCCTATGGCGCGGAAATGACCGAGCGTGCTGATCGTTACGGTCGGCTCGAAGAATATATGGAACTTTGCTACAAGCTGTGGAATTCGTGGGAGGACGGGGCAATTGTCGCTGACAAGGCGAGCGGCATCTATGCCGATCCGTCAAAGGTCCATGAGGTCAATCATCAGGGTGAATACTTTCGCTGCAAGGGACGCCATTTTGTGGCACCATCTCCACAGGGCCAGCCGGTCTTATGGCAGGCGGGTTCGTCGGAACGAGGGCGTGATTTTGCGGCAAAACATGCTGAAGCCATTTTCGCTGTCCATCCAACAATTGCGCGCATGCGTCAATATAGCGATGACCTGAACAGCCGGTTGAAGACAAAATTCAACCGCAAGCTGGGCAGCGTGAAGCTTATTTATGGCGTGCAAACTGTCGTGGCTGAAACGCGGTCAGAGGCCCAAGCCAAATATGAGAGAATTCAGAGTTGCATTCCGCCTGAGGGTGCTCTCGCCTGGATGTCAGGACATTTTGGCCTCGATTTTTCAAAATATAATCTTGAGGAGAAAATCCAGAATATCGAAGTCCCCGGCATTCAGGGTCTGTTTGAATCTATACTCTATGCGCGGGATGGAGCCCCCGTTAGCATTCGAGAAGCTGCTTTGATCTATGCTCAAGGCATGGGTATGCCTGTGCTGGTTGGAACGGCTTCTGACATTGCTGATAAGCTCGAGCTCTTTATGGAAGAGGGCGGTGCTGATGGCTTCATGCTCGCCGCCACCTATACGCCGGGCTGCTTCGAGGAGTTTGTTGATCTGGTCGTGCCGGAGCTGCAGCGGCGGAACCGCTATCGGACCGCCTATCCGGGCAAGACCCTGCGCGAAAACCTGGTCTCAAATGGATAGTAAAATTGCAACTATAAGCCAGACGCAGTCTTCCGGCTCTCTCTGGGCTATTCCGAAACCTAGGCCACAGCCATAATGACGTGAGCCTGAATTTTGGCGGCGACTTCGCCAGTGCCGTGTTTTTCGGCAAGCGCTGTTGCGGCGCAGTCGGTTGCGGCATCCAGTTTGCTGGCGTCTCTGGCTTCGATTTCCTTGCGAAGCGGAGTGCCCTGACAATAGGCAATGGCTACAATGCGCGGTGAGGATGCTCTGCTTTGTTCGGCTCTTGTCTCGATTGTCACACGCGAGAATCCTGCATTCTCCAGCTCACTGTGGATCAACGCCGTATCATGGTAGCCATGCGGCGTGCGGGCCAGAAAGCGTGGTGGATCGTTTGGAAAAATCTTTACGAGGGCATTCGTTACATCATTGGCAAAGATATTCTCCTCGATGCGGTCCCACACATTAAACAAAAAATGTCCTCCAGGCTTCAGCACGCGCCTTGCTTCGCGGTAGGCAGTTGTGCGGTCGGGAAAGAACATCGCACCGAACTGGCAACACACGAGATCAAAACTCGCGTCTTCGAAGGGCAGCGCCATAGCATCTGCCTGACGCCACGTGATGCGGCTGTCGGGAGCTTGTTGTGTGGCGGCATAGTCGAGCATCGGCTGGTTGAGATCGGTTACCATAAAGCTAGCAGTGGGGGACAGTTTTGGTGCCAATGCGCGCGTGACAACTCCGGTGCCAGCGGCGATTTCCAAAACGGCGTTTGGCGCTAGAGACGCTGCGCGTTGCGCAAGATCTGTAGCGAAGGGCGAAAAAATCAATGGCACCATATAGCGGTCGTAGTTTTCTGGAATTGAGCCCGCAAAGACCTTGTCGGTTTCCAACATTGCTATCATCCTCAGTCGGTTTGGTTGCTCGCCAGACTAGCTCATAACACAATCGTTCTCTGTGGGCTATTCCAGACAGGGTCTCAAGCCTTCTGGATGATCAGCACACCCAACACCATAATTCCGATGCCGCTGGCGCGGACAAGACTCAAGGGTTTTACGATGGCACCGAAAA
>JANYGE010000177.1 GCA_025362535.1 Hyphomicrobiales bacterium | reverse complement strand
TCGGTGGGTTCATTTTTCACATCGCCCCCAATGGGGGAGCGGCGCGATTTTAAAGTGAGCTCATCAAGCGCCTTGTTGATGCGCTCCAGTTTATCCGTGGTCACCACATCAGCGCTCATGCGCTTTTCAATTTGGTCGAGGCGTTCGTCATTCACCTCTTTGAAGGCTTCAAAGGCGGTGAGAACATCATCGTAGTTTGAAGGTGAGAGAGCAACTTTAGTTTCGAGATTATCCATTTAGGGTTCCTTGGTTTGGGTTATCCTCTCCACCCACGAAGTGGGGGAGAGGTGGATTTCGCGCAGCTTTGCGCGGAAGACGGAGAGGGGGTGCTCGCCACAGATTCACTGCTGGCACCCCCACTCCGTCAGCTACGCTGACACCTCTCCCCCACTGCGTGGATGGAGAGGATTAAAAAAAGCTTCCGCCCGCGCCCACGCCCGGGCCTTCACGGCGCTCACGCGCGCACCTTCCAGCATGGGAAAAGTCACCAGTGAAATTTCCCACAGGTCGATTGTGATCAAGCGGCGCGTGTTCGTGGCGCGGTCTTGTTTGGCGGAAATGGTTTTGAAGCCGATGGATAAGCCGTCCAGCCCGCCATTTTCCAACAGCGAAAACAATTCGCGGCCACGCTGCACATTTTTATCAAGGCGGCCTTGCACAAAAAGCCCGCGTTCATCTTCATGAATATCCAGCCAAGTGCCCACAGGCTCAGCCGGATCATGCTGAAACAGCATGCGGATATTTTCATGGCCGCGCTTTTTAAGCGAAGCCGCAAAGGCCCCCGGCATCATCATATCGCCAGAGGCATCGCGTTTGCCGAACAGACTGGCATAGCCAGTGAACAAGCCGGTGCCAGGGAAAGCCTGCAAAGGCTGCCCCAGCCCGCGCCGTGAAAGGCGAAGGGTCATGTGGTTTGGTGTCCTTGTTGAAATTTAGAAGCGAATAGCGAAGTAGCGAGTAGGGAAGAGGCTTCTGCGCTGCCTTCCCTATTCGCTACTCCCTATTCGCTATTCGCTCGTTTAATATCCCACCGCAGCCCGCTTCTCATCAGCCGTCAAAAAGCTCGCATTATTCACGCGGCTCCACAGGGCATCACGGTCGGGGGCGAGAGCCTCCACTTGGTCGAGATCGAAACTCAAGCGCAGGCCCTCACCAAATTGCGGGCCAATAAACTGAGTCAGTGCTTCCACCACGCGGCCCATCATGGGCACCACGGCCTGGCGCCAGAATGTGCGGTTGGCTTCGGCGTAATTGGCAAATGTATTGTCACCCGGAATTCCCAGCAGCATCGGCGGCACACCAAAGGCCAAGGCGATTTCGCGCGCCGAGGCATTTTTGGTTTCAATGAATTCCATGGCGGCGGGACTATAGCCCATTTCCTTCCATTCAAGTCCGCCCTCCAGCACCATGGGGCGGCCCGCATTGCTGGCGCCCTGATAGGTTGATTCCAATTCGCTTTTGATGCGTTCAAATTGCTCATTGGTCAGCCTGCCTTCAGCAGCAGCAAAGATCAAAGCACCAGAAGGCCTGGCCGCATTATCCAGCATGGCTTTATTCCACGCGGCGGCAGAATTATGAGTGTCGATCGAGCGCTGTGCTGCCTCAAGCGGAGACTGTCCGTAATAATCATCAAGCGGATTAAACATCTTGATGTGCAGAATATGTTCAGCAGGCAGCCGCGTAGATGCTCCGTATACTGAGTATTCATAAGCCTCGGGCCAACCATTAAGGCCTGCAATCACCTTCACGCGGTCGGGGCGCAGTGAAATAAGTTCGCGCGGGGTGCCTTCTAAACTTGAGACTTCAATATAGCTATTGCCCGCAACCAATAGATAAGAAATGATATTTTCAAACAGATCGCGTCTGGTTTGGGTTGGGTTTGGCCGTTGCAGCAGGTCTAAAAGCGTATGCGTGGTGAGCTCAACCTCACCTGCATAAAGCAATAGAGGAATCGAACCCGCCGCCTCCGCAATCATCCGCACACAGCGATAGCCAATAGCATTGCCAGCAAATCCTTCGCGCGCCAGAGAAGCATAATTGCGCGGTGTCCATTGCGCTTGACCAACAGAATGCAGCGAGACAATCGGTTGAGAGCGGAATTGCTTGTGTTCAGGCGAGAAGAATGCGGCAAGTTTTTTAAGCATGTGGGTTTCCTGTGTTCAACCCTCCCCCCTCGCGGGGGAGGGTTGTTTAATAGATTTCAAACCACCCGCACCCGGGGTTCCACTCTGCGCTTCAGCAGTAAATCGGCAATCGCCCAGACCAGCGCATCAAGCCGATCCGGACTCTTTCCGCCTTCGCCGATCACGTTGCACATTTCATCTTCGAGTTCAGCAAAAGTGCCCACATGCGAGACCTTGCCTTGCTCATAAAGGGCAGCAACAGGCTCGGCTCTGGCCTTCTTGCCGCGCGAGGCATGAACAGCACGAAACGAGATTTCGTCGTCCACTTCGCGCAGCACCTGCTCAACCATGGCACCGCCTTGGTTGATTTCGGCAACCACACGATCTGCTTTTCGCGCATGATAAAGCGCCACAATCTGAGCGGCCCATTTAGCTGGGCGCAGGCCCTGCACCGAAGCATCTTCCAACACATAAGCTCGCCCATCAATGCCAAGGCCGACACAGACAATGCCGCAGGCATTGCTGGCTTTGCCGTGGCCCGCTGGCGGATCAACCGCCACCACGATGCGCTGCAATTCCGGATGTTCACGCAGGCGCTGGCTTTCAATGAGATCACGTTTGAATAGTGCATCGGGGTTGTCCTCCATCAACTCGCCGCCCAATTCCTGGCGGCCCAGTCTGGTGCCTTGATAGCGCTCCAGAATGGCTTTCATAAAAGGCTTGGCCAAATTTTTGCGGTTGGCAAGAGTGGTGGCTCGCGTGGTGATGGTGCCAGCATCGGCCAATAATCGTTGCAGCAAAGCCATGGGGCGCGGCGTTGTGGTGATCACTGCGACGGGGTTTTCACCCAGACGCAAGGCAAACTGCAACATATCCCAGGCTTGATCGGCATGTTTCCATTTTGCGAGTTCATCACACCAGGCGGCATCAAATTGCGGGCCACGCAGGCCATCATAATCTTCCGCCGAAAACACTTGCGCCTTCGAGCCATTGGGCCAGGTGATGGTGCGTTTGGAGGGTTCATAAAGTGGGCGCTCATCTTGTCCGTGTACGGATAATAATCCCGATTGTCCTTCAATCATCACCAGCCGCGCTTCGGCGTGGGTGGGGGCAATGATGGCAATATGCTTTGCCGTTTCACCCCATTCGCCATGCGCTATGGCTTTCACCCATTCCGCACCGGAGCGAGTTTTGCCAGAGCCACGGCCGCCTAAGATCAACCATTGCCGCCACTGGTCACCTTTAGGCGGAAGCTGATCGAGTCTCGCCCAAGCCGTCCAATCCCACAGCATCTTCCGCACCGTCTTCTGTGGGGTTTGCCTCACAAATTTCTTGCTGTTCCATCCGCAGGTTCTCAATCCGGCGCGTAAGTTCGTCACGCTCGGCGTCATTGAGTTTGCGGTTTTGGCGGGCGCGCTGGCTTCTTTGCTTTCGCTCTTTATGTTCAAGTTCCAAAACCTTTTCCAATGTGCGCACAAGTGTATTGGTGGCGCGAATATCGCGTTCACTGGCCAGCGCATTCACCTCTTCCCCAATGGCAGTGAGTTGAGATTCAAGCTGGGTGAGACGGTTCTGCAGCAGCTCTTTCAAGCGCTTGATGGTGTCGCGCGTCGTCTGGGTTTTGGCTTTGCCCGAAGAGCGCAAAAGCCACCCCTCCGCCCGCGCCCGTAAGATTAACCTATGCGGCGTCATCGCAACATCAGCCGCAATCTGCGCCACAGTCTCAGTAGCCGCCTCATAGCGCGCACGAATGGAAGCCCAGGCTTCAGGGGTGTGTGTCATGGTCAATCTTTCAAATGAGTTTTGGGGAGACTGAAAAGTCTTCACCCACTTCTGGAGTGTGATGAGGATTAGCCGCAGCACCGTACGCTGTCAAGCACTATTTTCCTATTGTAGGCATTATTTTTTTATCCGTGCTAAAATACGTCCTTAAGTTATTGTCTCGCCATGGACATTCGGCAATTACAATATCTCGCGGCTTTGGCGCGCGAAAAGCATTTCACTCGTGCAGCACTGGCCTGCAACATCACGCAGCCCACTTTATCGGGCCGGATTCGCCAGCTGGAACAAGAGCTTGGTGTGCCCATTGTGGAACGTGGCCAGCGTTACATCGGCCTCACGCCGGAAGGCGAGCGGGTTTTGAAACGGGCCCATGTCATTCTCGACAATTGGCAAAACCTTCTGCAGGAACTGGTTCAGATCAAAGGCAAGCAGGGCGAGCTTGTGGGCCGCATGGTGCTGGGGGTTATTCCGTCGGCGCTGCCCATGGCCTCCTTCCTCACCAAGGCGATGAATGCCATGCACCCGGCTGTGGATTTCACCATTCTCTCGCATAGCTCTGAAGAAATCATCCGTGCACTGAGCGATTTTTCGATTGATGCTGGCATCACCTATCTCGATAATGAACCGGTGGAAGGGTTGATGCGGGCCGAACTCTACCGCGAGAATTATTGTTTGTTTATTTCTGATACCCACGAATATGCTATGCGCCAATCTGTAACCTGGTTTGAAGCCGCCCAGCAGCCGCTCGCTTTGCTCACTCCCAATATGCAGAATCGCCGGATTATTGATCGCGCCTTTGCCGCCGCCAAGGTTCACCCTTCGCCCCGGCTTGAAACCAATTCCATTATGAATCTGATTTCATCGGTCAGGTCGACCAATCTCTGTTCGATTCTGCCCGATTATTTCAAAAATGCCATGGGGGCCTTGGAAGGCGTTAAGGCTATTCCGCTTGCCGAACCCAGTGTAAGCCATGCCGTTGGCCTTGTCGCGGTGGATCGAGACCCGCTTTCTCCAGCCATTGCGGCTTTGTTTCAGGCAGCGAAGAATTTCAAGGTTCATTGATTCCGCCTATCATCTCATCGGTTCAGCCGATTGGAGATTAACGCGCCCGCCCGCTATAGAAGCACATGGCTAAAACTCACACAATTTTGGATTTGAAATCCAGCAAAGCTGATCCCGTCGTGGAGATCGCTGCGCGCTATAACAATCGGCCCGATGCGCTTTTGGAAATTCTGCATGATGTGCAGCATGAACTTGGGCATGTGCCAGAATCTTCGCTGCCTGCCATCGCCAATGCGCTGAATATTTCACGCGCAGAAGCCTATGGTGTTGCTACCTTTTATCATGACTTTCATTTGAAACCCACAGGCAGGCATGTGATCAAGATATGCCGGGCCGAGGCCTGCCAGAGTGCCGGTGGCATGCAAGTGATTGCGGCGCTTGAGAAGGCCCTCAAAGTCAAGCTCGGCGGAACCAGCTCTGATGGCCGCGTCACCTTGGAAGCTGTCTATTGTCTAGGCCTCTGCCCGATGGGGCCTGCTGCTCTGGTTGATGGAAAGCCTAAAGCCGCGATCAAGCCCAGCACCGTCGATGCGCTGATCAAGGAGCTTGTCTGATGATCAAGATTTTCATACCACGCGACATGCTTGCTATAGCCTTGGGTGCTGATGAAGTGGCAGAGGCCATTGCAGTGGAAGCCGCCGCCAAAAAGATCAGTGTACAGATCATTCGCAATTCATCGCGGGGCATGGCTTGGCTTGAACCCTTGGTGGAAGTTGAAACGCCGAAGGGCCGCGTGGGCTATGGTGGAGTTAAGGTTACGGATGTCAAACGCCTGTTTGCCGCCAAGTTTTACGAAGGTGAAAAGCACGAGTTGGGCCAAGGCCTTGTTGAAGAAATTCCCTTCCTCAAGAATCAGGAACGCCTGACTTTCGCGCGCGCCGGCATCACCGATCCGGTTTCTCTCACTGATTATATTGCCCATGGCGGATTTGAAGGCCTGAAGAAGGCTTTGGCCTTGAGCGGGGTAGAGATTGTCAAAGAGGTGCAGGAGTCAGGTCTTCGCGGTCGTGGCGGTGCTGGCTTCCCCACTGGTCTCAAGTGGAAAACCTTGAATGAAGTTAAAGCCGATCAAAAATATATCTGCTGCAATGCCGATGAAGGTGACTCAGGCACTTTTGCCGATCGCATGATTATGGAAGGCGATCCGTTCCTGTTGATTGAAGGCATGGTCATTGCCGGTCTCGCAGGCGGAGCCACTAAAGGCTATATCTACTGTCGCTCGGAATATCCCTATGCCATCTCGACGCTGAAAGAGGCTATTGCCATTGCCACCAATGCAAATTGGCTCGGACAAAATATTCAGGGCACGGAGCATTCTTTTGACCTTGAAGTGCGCCGCGGTGCGGGTGCCTATATTTGCGGGGAAGAAACCGCGATGCTGGAAAGCTTGGAGGGCAAGCGCGGCATGGTGCGGGCCAAGCCGCCGATCCCTGCGCTGGTCGGCTTATTCGGCAAGCCCACTATTATCAACAATGTGCTTTCCTTCTGTGCGGTTCCCTTCATTCTTGCTAAGGGCGCAAAAGCCTATGCCGATTATGGCATGGGCCGTTCGCGTGGCACCATGCCCTTCCAGCTTGGCGGCAATCTGGAGCGCGGTGGCATTGTAGAAAAAGCCTTCGGTGTTACTTTACGTGAACTGGTCGAAGGCTTCGGCGGTGGGCCCTATATGGGTAAGCCGTTGCGCGCTGTGCAATTGGGTGGCCCCTTGGGCGCCTATGTCGGCGCTGATCAGCTTGACCTTAAAATGGATTACGAAACACTCGCCGCCAATGGTGCAATGCTCGGCCACGGCGGCATTGTGGTTTTTGATTCGACGGTTGATATGGCCCAACAGGCGCGTTTCGCCATGGAATTCTGCGCCATTGAATCTTGTGGCAAATGCACGCCCTGCCGTATCGGTTCCACGCGCGGCGTTGAAGTGATCGACAAAATTGTGGCTGGTGAAAACCGCGATGCAAATTTATTGCTGCTCGAAGACTTGTGCCAGACCATGACGGATGGATCGCTTTGCGCCATGGGCGGGCTTACGCCCATGCCGGTGATGAGTGCAGTTCGGCATTTCCCCGAAGATTTCGATAAACCCACGCGCCTCGCAGCGGAATAGGACGACAACATGTCCCTGATCAAAGAACTCGATTTCGGCACCGCAAAATCTGAAGCGACCCAAATGGTCACGCTGGAGATTGATGGTATCAGCGTCACAGTGCCTGAGGGCACGTCGATCATGCGGGCGGCGATGGAATCAGGCACCAAGATTCCAAAGCTCTGCGCCACTGACTCTGTTAACGCATTTGGTTCCTGCCGCCTGTGTCTTGTAGAAATTGAGGGCCGCAAGGGAACACCAGCTTCTTGCACCACGCCAGTTGCTGCGGGCATGAAAGTGAAAACTGAAAATGACCGCCTGAATAACTTACGCAAAGGTGTGATGGAACTTTATATTTCCGATCATCCGCTCGATTGCCTCACCTGTGCTGCCAATGGCGATTGCGAATTGCAGGATATGGCCGGAGCCGTGGGCCTGCGCGATGTGCGTTATGGCTATGATGGCGAGAACCACACAAAAGCGCGCGTGGGGGGCGAAGAGAATTTCCGCTTCAAGGAAAAAGACGAGTCGAACCCTTATTTCACCTTTGATCCTGCCAAGTGCATCGTCTGCTCGCGTTGCGTTCGGGCTTGTGAAGAAGTGCAAGGCACCTTCGCCCTCACCATTGATGGTCGAGGTTTTGCATCC
>JANYGE010000301.1 GCA_025362535.1 Hyphomicrobiales bacterium | reverse complement strand
TATTGCAGTGGCAAGCGACTGAGATTCGTCGCTTGACCGCCCGCGTTGCCGCACTCGAAGCCAAACTCGGCAAAGACTCGACCATCCCCGGTTTAGGAAACCGGTGCTCTATCCTGCTGAGCTACCAAGACGTGCGTGTTGGAATAGCTGGCTTGCAGTGGATTTGCAAATTTACTTTGATAGAAATGCTGCTGACAAGTGCTGACAATTAGGTGTGATATGCCTCTTCTTCTAACGGAGAAACACAATGCCTAATCACAGTTTTATACTCTATGTTGAAGATCCACTCAAATCAGCGGCATTTTATGAAAAGCTTTTGCGCGCAAAGCCAGTTGATGCCTCGCCAGGTTTTGCCATGTTTGCTTTAACAGCGCCCACAATGCTGGGCTTATGGAAGCGGGCAGATGTTGAGCCAAAGGTGACTGCTCCCACGGGCAGTAATGAAGTGGGTTTTCATGTTGAAACCAGCGCCATTGTGGATGAGTTTTTCATTGCGGCCCAAAATGTTGGTGCCATCGTTTTGCAAAAGCCAACGCAGATGGATTTTGGCTACACCTTCACAGTGGCTGATCCTGATGGCCACCGCTTGCGGGTGTTTGCCACCCCCTGAGGTTAACAGCACATCTAAACTGGCCCTACGCTGGCTCCAGATATTTGCTATGAGAAAGCATCTAACTGGAGCCAGAATTTTATGAAAATGACCACCGAAGAAGCTTTTGTTAAAGTTCTGCAAATGCATGGCATTGAACATGCCTTTGGCATTATCGGTTCGGCATTCATGCCGATCTCGGATATTTTCCCCAAGGCTGGCATCACCTTCTGGGATTGTGCGCATGAAGGTTCGGGCGGCATGATGGCAGATGGTTTTACGCGCGCCTCTGGCAAGATGAGCATGATGATTGCCCAGAATGGCCCTGGCATCACAAATTTTGTAACGCCTGTGAAAACCGCTTACTGGAATCATACGCCCCTGCTGCTGGTCACGCCGCAAGCCGCCAATAAAACCATTGGCCAAGGTGGCTTCCAGGAAGTGGAACAGATGGCCCTGTTTAAGGATATGGTGTGTTACCAAGAAGAAGTGCGAGATGCCTCACGGGTTGCTGAAGTTCTCAACCGGGTGATCATGAATGCAAAGCGCATGTCGGCCCCGGCACAGATTAACATGCCGCGCGATTATTTTACCCAAGTGATTGATATTGAACTTCCAGCGATTGTTGATTTCGAGCGCCCCTCTGGCGGTGCGGATGCGATCGCTGCGGCAGCGGCACTTTTATCAGGAGCGAAATTTCCGGTGGTCCTCAATGGCGCTGGTGTGGTGATTGGCGGGGCTATCCCAGCTTCCAAAGCTTTGGCTGAGCGCCTCGATTCGCCCGTCTGTGTGGGCTATCAGCACAATGATGCCTTTCCCGGTTCGCATCCATTGTTTGCCGGGCCGCTTGGTTACAATGGCTCCAAGGCCGCAATGGAGCTTATTCAGCAGGCTGATGTGGTGTTGGCTTTGGGCACAAGGCTCAATCCATTTTCCACGTTGCCGGGCTATGGCCTGGATTATTGGCCGAAGACTGCCCAAATCATTCAGGTGGATATTAACCCACATCGCATTGGGCTTACCAAGAAAGTGGCCGTGGGCATTGTGGGGGATGCAAAAAGTGTCGCAACAACAATCTTGGCGAAGCTTTCACCATCAGCGGGGGATCATTCTCGCAAGGAACGCAAAGATTTAATCGCCACCACAAAATCGCGGTGGGCGCAACAATTGTCATCAATGGATCATGAGAATGATGATCCCGGCACCACCTGGAATGAGCGTGCGCGTGCGGCCAAACCAAAATGGATGAGCCCGCGCATGGCCTGGCGCGCCATTCAAGCAGCACTCCCACGCGAAGCGATTATCTCATCCGACATCGGCAATAACTGCGCCATCGGCAATGCCTATCCCAGTTTTGAAGCAGGCCGCAAATATTTAGCGCCCGGTCTGTTTGGCCCCTGCGGCTATGGCCTGCCTTCGATTGTGGGTGCCAAGATTGCTTGCCCTGATGTGCCTGTGGTGGGGTTCTCTGGTGATGGAGCTTTCGGCATTGCCGTCACTGAGCTCACCGCCATTGGCCGCAAAGAATGGCCAGCCATCACGCAGATTGTGTTCCGCAATTATCAATGGGGTGCTGAAAAGCGCAACAGCACTTTGTGGTATGCCGATAATTTCGTGGGCACCGAACTTGATGAGCAAGTCTCCTACGCTGGCATCGCCAAAGCCTGCGGCCTTGAAGGCATTGTAGCGCGCACCATGGATGAACTAACGGCAGCCCTGCACAAAGCCATCGACGATCAAATGAACCACGGCAAAACCACGCTGATCGAGGCCATGCTCAATCAAGAACTGGGCGAGCCGTTTAGACGTGATGCGATGAAGAAGCCGGTTGAGGTGGCGGGGATAAGTAAGGCTGATATGAGGAAGCAGGTGGGGGCTTAAATAGTAATTTCCTCCTAAAAGACGTCGAACTCTTCTCCGTTAAGCCATTCAGGAACCTTGATATCACTTGCAAGCGAGTGGGTTCCCAAAAAC
>JANYGE010000137.1 GCA_025362535.1 Hyphomicrobiales bacterium | reverse complement strand
GCGATCGTATAGCGAAAGAACATAGCGACTTGCGCCGGAACACTGAGCATCGCCTGTTTGGCAGAAGCATCCAAAATCGAGAATGCAAATATGGCAAGGGCCATGAGTGCGATGCCTTTGATGCGTGGTGCCATCAGACCACAATCTCACCTTCAACTTGGCCACAAATGGGAATTGAAACTCGCGGTGCTGGAGCAGATACCAATGTCATATAAGTTTGATGCCGCGCTGTTGGAATGACGTGCAGGTGAGAGCGGCTGTGCCACCTAAATCAATAGCACGCGTTGCACGCTCGATCACTTCAGTTTCAAAGCCCAGCATTTTTGCATCTTCTGCCGAATAGCGCACGCAATAATCAAAGGCCAAACCAACAAGGGTCAGTTTTTTGAAACCACGCTCTTTCAAATAACCGCCAAGACCTGTTGGGGTTTTGTGATCGTTTTCAAAAAAAGCGGAATAGCTATCAATGGTTTTCCGAAACCCTTTACGGATGATGAGCTCTGCGTGGGGCACATCTAAGTCTTTATGAAACTCAGCTCCTTCGCTGCCAATGATGCAATGATCCGGCCACAAGGTTTGCGGCCCATAAGGCATTTCAATTTGGGTGAAGGGCGCATGGCCACTGTGTTGCGACGCAAATGAGGAATGGCCCTCGGGGTGCCAATCCTGGGTCAGAATTACATCCTTATATTGACGGGCAAGCGCATTGATCAATGGGACAATCTCATCGCCACCCTTCACCGCCAAGTTTCCGCCAGGACAGAAATCATTTTGAACATCAACGATGATGAGAGCAGATGTCATGCTGGCAGCGCCGCCGCACAGCCTTTGAAGGCTGGGAACTTGTCGGTGATAATGTAAATCGGGATAGGCATCATCACATGGCTCATCTTGCCTTTGTTCTCAAAGACAGATCTAAATTTTCCACTTTTGAGTTGATCAACTAACGCGGGTGCAATGCCGCCTGCGAGATAGACCCCACCCCGCGCCTGCAAAATCATTGCGGCATCACCAGCGATGCGCGCCAACCAAACGATAAACTGATCTAACACTTTTAGAGCATCAGCATCATGGCCAGCGAGAGCGGCTTGCATCACCGATTCGGGGGTTTCAAGTTTTCCAGTTGGCGCAATTGTTTTGTACATCAGATAAAGGCCGCCGCCGCTGATTGCCTGCTCGGTTGTAAAAATCTCACCGGGCTCACGCATCAAATCACGCCAATTATATTCATCTTGGGATTCTATAGGCAGCGTAATGTGGCCAGGCTCACAGGGCAGCGCCATCCAACCTTTGGGTTTGATTGGCGCAAGGATTGACATGCCCAGACCCGTGCCGGGGCCAAGGACAATTTTTACATGCGGCGTTTCAGATTTAACACCTCCGATTTGAACAAGATCAGCTTCAGCAATATGCGGCAGCGAATAGGCCAAGGCTTCAAAATCATTGAGAAGGCGAAATGAGGAGGCATTGGTTGCCGCCTTCAAAGAGTTGGCGCTGAAGGTCCAATCACGATTGGTCAGTGTAATCACTTCACGATCAACTGGGGCCGCTACAGCAATTGCGGCGGCATGCAAAGAGGTGACGCCGAGCTGCTTTAAGTAATGCGAAACTGACGCTTCCAGGGACGTAAAATTATCGTTCTTTTGAGCCTCCACATGATTCACGACCATGGAGCCCTGTTCCACCAGCCCGAACCTCGAATTTGTGCCGCCAATATCGCCAACGAGAGAAAGTTTTGTCATGATGATTTGTCACTGCCACAAGCGGCAAAAAAGGGCAACTGTTCGGCTGGACTGTGAGCGAAGTTACTTGTAGGAGGGCCTTATTATGGCCCTTGATATTGAAACTGAAGCCGCCAGACGGCGCACATTTGCTATTATTTCACATCCCGACGCTGGTAAAACCACGCTGACGGAAAAACTCTTGCTGTTTGGCGGTGCCATTCAGCTGGCGGGACAAGTGCGGGCCAAGGGTGATCGGCGGCGTACACGCTCGGACTGGATGTCGATTGAGCGGGCGCGTGGCATTTCCGTGGTCACCTCGGTGATGACGTTTGAATATAATAATTGTGTGTTTAATTTGCTTGATACGCCAGGCCATGAAGACTTCTCAGAGGATACTTACCGTACGCTGACCGCTGTTGACGCCGCGGTGATGGTGATAGACGGAGCCAAGGGCATTGAAGACCGCACACGCAAGCTTTTTGAAATTTGCCGCTTGCGCGATATTCCCATTGTCACGTTCATCAACAAGTTCGACCGCGAAGCGCGCGAGCCTTTAGATTTGCTTGACGAGATAGAAAAAGGATTGGCGCTCACCATTGTGCCTATGGTGTGGCCTATCGGCATTGGTAAAACATTTGTTGGCACTTATGATCTGATAAGCCCCCGTGTGCGCCGCATTGATGAAGACCCTGAAGGCCAAGTTGTATCTGGCCCGGAAGATAAATTGATTGATAGGCTTTTGTCGCCCGCTGGCGCTGCACAATTTCGGGATGAATTGGCGTTGCAGCAAATGGCTGGGCAAAAATTTGACCATCAAGCTTTTCTCGAAGGTCATCTCTCGCCAGTTTATTTTGGATCGGCGTTGAAAAACTTTGGCGTGCGTGATCTGCTTGATTCTCTCATTGCCTATGCGCCTCCTCCGCGTGACCAGAAGGCGCGCCAACGCGTAGTAAAGGCTACAGAAGAAAAGCTCACCGGTGTTGTGTTTAAAATTCAAGCCAATATGGACCCGAACCACCGCGACAGGATTGCCTTTATGCGGGTAGCCTCTGGCAAGCTTACGCGTGGCATGCGGGTGAAAATTGTGCGCACGGGTAAAAGTCTCGCACTCAATGCGCCACAATTTTTCTTTGCTCAAGATCGCTCTCTGGCTGAAGAAGCTTTTGCTGGTGATGTGGTCGGAATTCCCAATCATGGGGTTTTGCGCATTGGTGATACGCTAACAGAAGGTGAGGACTTGGTGTTTACAGGCGTGCCGAGTTTTGCGCCTGAAATTTTGCGGCGCGTTCGCCTTGGTGATCCGATGAAGGCCAAGAAATTGAAATCTGCACTGGAAGAATTGGCCGAAGAAGGCGTGGTGCAATTGTTCACACCGATTGATGGATCGGGGGCAATTGTGGGTGTGGTGGGGGCTTTGCAGCTTGATGTTTTGGCGGACCGCCTCAAGAATGAATATACGGTTCCAGTGGAATTTGAGACCACGCGCTTTGAAATTCTGCGCTGGATTTCATGTAATGATTCCAAAACCATGGATGGCTTTCAAGATGCCAACCGCTCGTCCATTGCGCATGATCTTGATGGGTCGCCTGTATTTATGGCATCATCGGCGTTCAATTTGAATTATGCTTTGGAACGAACACCTGCAATGAAAGCCGAAACGATCAAGGAAATTCACGCATGAGCCTTCCTTACGATTTTGATTTTATGCATGTGTTTGCTGTGCTGTGGATTTTCTTTATGTGGAGTCTTTACGCACCAGTTCTCAGGTTTTTTGGCCATGGCACTTTGAATGCGCAGCTGCATGTCGTGCGGTTGAAATGGATGCGCATGTTATTGCATAGCCGCCGCGAGAACCGTGTGTTTGACGGCATTTTGCTTGGTCATATTTCAGGATCAATTTCGTTTTTCGGATCGGCGACATTGATCGTTTTGGCGGGCTTGGTGGGAACATTGGCATCGATCAATCATGTTCATGCTTCACTCACCGAAATGGCATTCTTTCCACCGATCAGCCTTGGCATGTTCACGATTTACTTTGCTTCGATTGCTTTGATTATGGCGATTTGTTTTTTCTCGTTTACTTACGCCATTCGTAAACTTGCCTATACATTGGCGATGATTGGCGGTTTGGACGAAGCTCCCGCAGATACACCACAAGCCAAGATTATGATCGAGCAGACGGCTACTGTGCTGACAGAAGCGATGAAGAGTTTGAACAATGGCATTCGTGGATTTTATTTTGCAGTGGCCGCAATATTTTTATTTATTGGGCCAAATGTTTCGATTGCGATGACTTTGTTTATCAGCCTCTTGTTGTTTTATCGCCAAGGCCTTTCAACCGAAGCCCTAGCGATTGAACGCTATGTGCAAGCGATGCACGATGGCGATCACTGATTTATTTTAAGGCCGATGCTTCACGGGCAAGTTTTTCAATGCCGGCCCAATCACCCGCTGCAATCAACGCCTTGGGGATCATCCATGAACCGCCTACGGTGATGACATTGCTTAATTTCAAATAGCTGGGGGCGAGCGCTGGTGTGATCCCACCTGTTGGGCAGAATTTTATTTGCGGCAGTGGCGAGGCGAGGCTGGCAAGATAGGCCGCACCCCCTGCTGGCTCTGCTGGGAAGAATTTTTGAATGATGTAGCCCCACTCCAACAGGGCCATGCATTCGCTGGCGGTGACACCACCGGGCAACAAAGCAATATCTTCATCCTCAGCAGCACTTAAAAGTTTTCCGGTGGAACCTGGTGACACTGCGAAGGTGCACCCGGCTTTGCGGCTATCGCGCAATTGCTGTGACGTGAGCACGGTGCCCGAACCGATGATCGCCCCTTCAACTTCCGCAACAATGGCCCGAATTGAGTCTAAAGCTGTTTCTGTACGCAAAGTAATTTCTAAAACGGGAAGACCACCCTGCACCAAAGCGCGGGCCAAGGGCACAGCGTCTTTCACATTCTCAATCACCATTACTGGAACCACGGGGGCTAATTTCAGCGCGGCTTCGAGGCCTTTTTGGAGAGTCTCTGTCATCTATAGCATCCCGAAAATTGAGGCACCTTGATCGGCGCGGCCTGCGAGGCTTCTGAAGGCGGCGAAAAGTTCGCGGCCCGTGCCTTGTTCATTGCTTAGCATATCTTTGGTAGCCAAAGGCCGTGCGTTAAATTCTGTTTCATCAACAAGAATTTCCAACGTGCCTTTGGTGGCATCGATGCGGATCACATCGCCATTTTTAATTTTGGCAATGGCACCGCCGTCAGCGGCTTCAGGGGTCACGTGAATGGCGGCGGGCACTTTGCCTGATGCGCCAGACATGCGGCCATCGGTGATGAGAGCAACACGGAAACCCTTGTCTTGCAGTACGGCGAGCGGTGGTGTCATACGGTGAAGCTCCGGCATGCCATTGGCTTTGGGGCCTTGAAACCGAACGACCGCGATGAAATCACAGTTCAATTCACCCGCTTTGAAAGCTTCATGTAATTCTTCCTGAGAATGGAATACACGGGCCGGTGCTTCGATTACATGGCGATCTATCGGAATGGCTGATGACTTAATGACCGCACGCCCCAGAGGACCTTCAAGCACATTAAGGCCGCCTGTGGCTTGGAAGGGTTCGGATACACCCCGCAGCACAGTTGCATCACCAGATGTTTTGGCGCATTCGCGCCATGTTAAAGTGCCGTCTTGGTTCAAGCCGGGTTCTTGCAAATAGCCCTTGAGACCGATGCCCATAATTGTGGTTACATCTTCGTGCAGCAAGCCAGCACTGAGCAACTCCCGGATGAGAAGGCCCATCCCGCCGGCCGCATTGAAATGGTTCACATCGGCTTTGCCATTGGGATAAATGCGGGTGAGCAGCGGAATGACTTTGGAAAGTTCGGCTAAATCATCCCATGTCAATGCAATGCCCGCAGCGGCTGCCATCGCCACCACATGCATGGTGTGATTGGTGGATCCACCAGTAGCGAGCAACCCAACAACGCCGTTGACCACAGCCTTCTCATCATAAATTTTTCCAATCGGCGTATAGTTATTTCCGATTGTTGAAATGCTCATCGCCTGTTTGGCTGAGGCCTTGGTGATTTCATCGCGCAGATGAGTGCCCGGATTCACGAATGTCGAACCCGGCAAATGCAGGCCCATAATTTCCATCAGCATTTGATTGGAATTGGCAGTGCCATAAAATGTGCAGGTGCCGGGGCCATGATAGGCTTGGGATTCAGCTTCAAGCAAAGCTTCGCGGCCCACCTTCCCTTGCGCATAAAGCATGCGGATCTTGCCCTTCTCTTCATTGGGCAAGCCAGATGTCATCGGGCCGGCGGGAATAAACACGGCAGGGAGATGGCCAAAGGAAAGGGCTCCGATAATTAAGCCTGGAACAATTTTATCACAGACACCGAGATAGACGCTGGCATCAAACATTTGATGCGAGAGCCCCACAGCGGTGGAAAGTGCAATTACATCGCGCGAGAATAGCGAAAGCTCCATGCCAGTTTCGCCTTGGGTGACACCATCGCACATGGCGGGAACGCCACCTGCCACTTGTGCCGTACCGCCAGCTTCGCGTGCTGCATCGCGGATCAAGTTTGGATAATGCTCAAAGGGTTGATGGGCCGAAAGCATATCATTGTAAGATGTGATGATCGCAAGATTTGGTCCAGACCCATTGCGCAGGGCATTTTTATCGTGAACCCCACAGGCGGCAAAGCCATGGGCAATATTGGCACAGCCTAAAGATTTGCGCTTGGGTTGATTGTCGCGAGCAGCTTCAATTTTATTTAAATAACGCGCACGGCTATCTTTGCTGCGGGCAATAATTTTTTCGGTGACGGCTGAAACTGTTCTGTGTACGGACATTATGGACACCAATAGAGTGTGAGTGGCTTAGCGCTGTTTAAAACAGCACGCACGGGCATTTCCCATTGATCATTGGCAGCAAGAGCTTTTTGTAAGACGTCATCTTTATCTGCACCCTGAATATGTAAGCACAGATGGGTGGCGGCGAGAAGGCGGGCGAGACTGAACGTGAGACGGGCTTCACCAGCACCTGGCGCATTCATTTCAAGAATATCTTGTCCGACATTCAAATCAAGGGCTGCCGCTAAATTATCACCGCCGGGGAAGAATGACGCCGTGTGGCCATCATTGCCCATACCAAGAATGACAACATCAAAGGCCTTTAGGTTCTTTGCATTTGGATTTTCAAACAGAGGAATGAACTGCGCTTCTGCCGCAAAATTTTGCAACAAAGATTCTTTTACCAATTTGGCGTTGGAGCGGGGATTATCTTCAGGTACTTGGCGTTCATCCACCAAGGTAATTTGCACCTTAGACCACTCCAGCTGCATATTAGAAAGTTGAGCAAAGAATGGCATTGGCGTGGAGCCGCCGGAGACTGCGAGCACTGCAAAATCTTTCTTAGCAATTGCCGCACGCAGCCATGTGGCCACATCTATTGCAAGGCCGTGGGCCAGCTCAGTGCTAGTTTTGAAAATTCGCTTTTCAATGATCATACGGTCGGTGCCTCATACCAGGTCCGGCCATCACGTTCAATCATGGCGATGGCTTGGGTTGGGCCCCAGGTTCCTGATGTATAAGGTTTAGGCCCTTCACCTGACTCTTTCCAATGGTCTAAAATTGGATCAACGAACTTCCAAGCCGCCGTTACTTCATCGCGGCGCATGAATAGCGTTTGGTTACCACGCACCACATCCATCAGCAAACGTTCATAAGCATCAGGATTGCGGGCATTGAAGGATTCGGCAAAGGTCATATCGAGAGGCACTTGCTTCAAGCGCATGCCGCCGGGGCCTGGATCTTTGATCATCAAAAACAATTTCACGCCCTCATCAGGCTGCAAGCGAATGACCAAGCGATTGGGCTCCATGGGACCGGCAGTTTTATCAAAAACCGAATGCGGCACTGGTTTAAACTGCACCATGATTTCAGATAGACGTGTTGGCAGGCGTTTTCCGGTGCGGAGGTAGAACGGAACACCATTCCAACGCCACGAGCCTATTTCAGCCTTGATCGCGACAAAGGTTTCGGTTTTGGAATCTGTGCCGAGTTCTTCAAGATAGCCATTCACGGCACCTTCTTTCGACGCACCCGCTTTATATTGTCCACGCACCACTTGCTGATCAATGTTTGCAGAAGTAATCGGTTTCAGTGACTTGAGAACTTTTAATTTCTCGTCGCGCACCGCATTGGCTTCCATCGAAGTAGGAGGTTCCATGGCGACCAAACACAAAAGCTGGAGCATGTGATTTTGGACCATATCGCGCAATGCGCCTGCGGTATCATAATAGCCAGCACGGCCTTCCACGCCCAAGGTTTCGGCCACTGTGATTTGCACGTGGTCAATATGGGCGGAGTTCCATACTGGCTCAAACAAGGCATTGGCAAAGCGCAAGGCCATTAAATTCTGTACGGTTTCTTTGCCGAGATAATGATCGATACGGTAAATCGCCGGTTCCTTAAACACCTTGCCAATGGCTTCATTCAAAGCCCGCGCCGACACACCGTTTTTGCCCACCGGCTTTTCAATCACAACGCGCGTCAGCGGCGTAACCAAGTTGTGATTGCCTAAGCGTTCACAGATCGGACCAAAGAGATCTGGACCAACGGCGAGATAAAAAATGCGGATGCGATCCTGGCTATCTTTTAACTTGGCATCAAGTTTCGGCCAGCCCTCTTCTTTGCTGGCTTCTGCCGCAGTGTAACTGAGGCGTGACAAGAACCGTTGCATCATTTCTGGCGTGCGGAGTTTAACATCAACGAAAGATTCAAGTGCTGTTGTGGCGAAGGCTTTAAACTCATCATCACTCATATCGCGGCGCGAGGTGCCAATGATGCGGGTGCCTTCTGAAATCTGGCCCTGCTCATCGCGGTGAAACAATGCGGGAATTAATTTGCGTTGTGCCAAATCGCCAGTTGCGCCAAATACAATAATATCAAAAAC
The DNA here is from genome assembly GCA_025362535.1 of Hyphomicrobiales bacterium. GTDB lineage: Bacteria > Pseudomonadota > Alphaproteobacteria > Rhizobiales > Aestuariivirgaceae > Aestuariivirga. The sequence goes on along the minus strand of JANYGE010000137.1, from coordinate 2,388 downwards.
GTCAACCGGAATGATGCGGGTGGTCATGTTATGTCCTTAACTCCAGTTTTGAGGTGCGCCCCTCATAAATCTTCTGAGGCGGGGTGTATACAAGCGAAAAGTCTCTGGCAATAAATCTATCGGCGTGATTTATAGCATAGAGGCTATGCATTTTTATTAGGGATATCGTCATGATTTTGTGTTGCGGGGAAGCACTCATCGATTTTTTGCCACGTAAGGGTTTAGATGGCGCTGATGTGTATCAGCCGTTTAACGGTGGCTCGATTTATAATACCGCGATTGCGTTGGGGCGGTTGGGGGCTCCGGTTTCATATTTTGGTGGACTTTCAACGGATTTCTTTGGCGACAGCCTGATAGAGGGTTTTAAAGAAAGCCATGTGGATATTCGGCCGGCTAAAATTCAGGCTTTAGACACAACACTGGCTTTGGTGAAACTCAGTGATGGCCAAGCCCGCTATGTGTTTGTGGATGCAGCTTCGGCCGGGCGCATGGTGACCAAGAAGGATTTACCCAAGCTTTCCAAATCTTGCGCGGCTCTGCATTTTGGTTCGATCAGTTTAATTCCTGAGCCTTGTGGTGGCACCTTTGAAGCCTTGATGAAACGCGAAACGAAAACCCGCGTGATCTCTCTCGACCCTAATATCAGGCCAACTTTGATCAAAAGTAAGCGTGAGCATTTGGCGCGGCTCAATCGGCTGATCGCCCTGTGCGATATTTTGAAAATCTCTGACGAAGACGTGCATTGGATGACCGGGCACCATGATCTGGCCAAGGCTGCGAAAGCCTGGCTCAAAAAGGGTGCTAAGATTGTGGCTGTCACCAAGGGTGGTGAAGGTGTTGAGATTTATACCAAGACCTATTCTTTTAAGCAGGCAGCACCGAAGGTGGAGGTGGCAGACACGGTGGGCGCTGGCGATACGTTCACTGCGGGATTGCTTGCGACTTTGTTAAAAGATGGGAACCTGACCAAGAAAAATATTGCAGCCATCAGCGAAGAAGATTTACGCCACGCTGCTGATTTTGCGGCCCGCGCTGCTGCCATCACCTGCACAAGGCCCGGCGCGAATCCGCCCTGGGCACGCGAGATGGAATGAATTTTCCAGTAGACGATATCATCCCCGAGCTTAAGGCCGCGCTGAACGCGCGGCCTTCTGTTATTCTTGTGGCAGAACCGGGGGCGGGCAAAACCACCCGCGTGCCATTAGCCTTGCTGGGTGAAGCATGGCTTTCGGGGAAAAAGATTTTGATGTTGGAGCCGCGCAGACTTGCGGCGCGTGCAGCGGCTGCACGCATGGCACAAACACTTGGCGAAGATGTGGGGGCGACTATTGGCTATACGGTTCGTCTTGAGCGCAAGACTTCTAAACTCACGCGCATTGAAGTTGTAACCGAAGGCATTCTCACACGGCGCTTACAACAGGACCCAGAATTATCTGATACCGGGCTGATTATTTTCGATGAATTTCATGAGCGCAGTTTGGATGGAGATTTGGGACTAGCGCTTTCGCTCGATGTACAGCGCGGGCTTCGTGATGATTTGAAAATTTTGGTGATGTCGGCGACTTTAGATACAGAGAAGCTTTCAGCACATCTGCTCAATGCGCCTCTGATCAGCGCCAAAGGCCGCATGTTTCCAGTTAAAACGCGCTATCTTGAAAAAGCATCACGCCAGACCATAGTTGCCGATGCTGTTCGCGCCATCACAAAAGCTTTGCGCGAAGTGAAGGGCAGTTTGCTGGTGTTTCTTCCTGGCGAAGGTGAAATTCGGCGGGTGGAGCAGGCGCTGGTTGCTGAAGGCATTCCAGACAATACAGATGTACGCCCCCTTTATGGGGCAATGGCTTTGGCTGATCAGGATGCGGCCATTAAACCAGCGCAAAACGGGCGGCGCAAAATTGTGTTGGCAACGACAATCGCCGAAACTTCGCTCACCATTGATGGGGTGGAGGCGGTGATTGATACGGGGTTTAAACGCTCGCCACGCTTTGACCCTGCATCTGGGATGACAGCGCTTGAAACTGTGCGGGTGTCGCAAGCTTCTGCTGAACAGCGCAAGGGCCGAGCAGGACGCGTGGGGCCTGGTGTCTGTTACCGGCTTTGGCCTGAAGGCGAGACGCGCGCTTTGGTCTTTCATGATGAACCCGAAATTCGCATTGCAGATTTATCCTCGCTGGTTTTAGAGCTCGCCAATTGGGGTGTAACTTTACTTGATGGTTTGCCATGGTTAGAGCAACCGCCTGCGGCTGCTTTTGCGCAAGCGCAAGATTTGTTGCGCCAGCTTGGTGCTATTGACGCATCTAACCGGATTACTGAGCATGGCAGCGCTATGGCTAAGCTGCCCTTGCATCCGCGCCTCTCACATATGGTGATTGCCGGAAAGGCTTTGGG
>JANYGE010000110.1 GCA_025362535.1 Hyphomicrobiales bacterium | reverse complement strand
CGCATTCCATCAATGATCATTACACTCGCAACCAATGCGGTGGCGCAGGGCTTGATGGTGGTTTATACGGGCGGTTTCTCGCCACAGGATTCCGCATCGCCAGCCATGCGCTACATGGCGACTGGGTTCATTCTTCCTACTATTCCGAACTCAGTTATTTGCTGGGTTGTTGTTGGTTGTGCTGCCGTATTTATGATGACGCGCACAACATTTGGCCGTTCTATTTATGGGATTGGCAACAAAGAACGCGCCGCTTATCTTTCAGGTATAAATACACGGCGCGTTGTTATGCAAGTGTTTGCCATTTCGGGTGGACTTTCCGCCTTTGGAGGGGTGCTGTTGGCGGGTTATGCTTCTAAAGCTGCTCAATCTATGGGTGATGCCTATTTGCTTCCCGCTATTGCTGCTGTCGTGCTTGGCGGAACATCGATCCTTGGGGGGCGCGGAAGTTACCTCGGCACAGTTGCTGGAGTGTTGTTGATTACTCTGCTACAGTCCATACTCTCGGTTATGCAAATGCCTGAATTTGGTCGCCAGATTATTTATGGTGCAGTGATTATTCTGATGCTGCTTCTCTACGGTCGTGCCAAACTTCAACGATGAACTGAAGTAAAAAAGATTTTATCCCGTCAAATGCCTGCTTGGTTGCCGGCGGGTTTGTTGTCCGGGTCCCTATTGATAGATAGAAAAGAAGCGGCAACGTTGGCGCACAAATCAAAACTGATGCGCATAATGGTTCAATCTTGGGTCGTTTCATTCGGATTCAGAGCGGACACCCCTCAACCAACCGGAGTTGATCTGCGCTATGCCGAGAGGCCTTATACGTGCGAAAATCTACTGCCTCCAACTTATGGCTGATCGCTGAATTCAAACAAGACCAAGTATGGTTCGCGCTTCCTTCCAGTGAGCGACTGGGCGATTATACTTTTCACAGAGATTGACGGCGCGTTTCACCAAGGCTCCATTTGATAGGGCTAGAGTGTCTTTGTCGAAGCGCACATTATCTTCCATGCCAGTCCGCGTGTGACCGCCTTTGGCTATAGCCCATTCGTTGAGTGTGAGTTGTGCCGGGCCGATGCCTGCTGCACACCACTGCGATCCGGGTGCCAAACGATTCAAAGTTTCGATATAGAAATCCAAAATATGTTCATCAGCGGGCATGGCATTTTTTACACCCATCACGAACTGCACATAGAGTGAGCCTTTCAAACGGCCATCTTTTTGCATCGCAGCAGCCTGAACTACATGAGATAAATCAAAGGCTTCCACTTCAGGTCTAATGTCATATTTTAGCATTTCTGCGGCCAGCCAATCCACTAAATCTGGCGGATTTTCATAAACGCGGGTTGGAAAATTGTTAGAGCCAACTGACAGCGATGCCATGTCTGGCTTTAATGGTAACATGCCGCCACGCTCTTGGCCTGCACCAGAACGACCACCCGTTGAAAACTGAATGATCATACCGGGGCAGTGCTTTTCAATGCCCACTTTCAGCCGAGCAAACCGCTCTGGGTCCGATGTTGGCTTACCGTTGTCATCACGAACATGACAATGAACGATGCTGGCACCTGCTTCAAAAGATTCGTGCGTGCTTTCGACTTGCTCAGCAATTGTAATTGGCACCGCAGGATTGTTTTGTTTTGTCGGAAGTGATCCCGTGATGGCAACACAGATGATACAAGGGTTGCTGCTCATGCTTTGCTCAGAACCACATTCCATTCCACTTCGCGGAATGGGTTTGGCATGCCAAGGTCAGCGGCACGTCTTGGGTCGTCAATCAACTTGAAATCCGCGATCAAACTTTCCTTCACGCCAAACACAGCATCGTCTTTCAACCATGGGCAGTCTGGTGTGAAAATATGAGTGACAAGTTTTTCATAACCTAGTGCTGAGACCATGAAGTGCAAATGTGCAGGGCGATTGGGGTTGCGGTCGAGTGCCTTCAACATGTCGCCAACCGAACCATCATAAGGAATGGGATAATAGCGCGGATAGGCAGAGCGGAAACTGTAGCGTCCCTTCTCATCTGACGTAAAGACACCGCGCAAATTCATATCAGGCTGAATACCCTTTTGCTGCACATCATAAAAGCCATCTTCATTGGCTTGCCACACATCCAATTTGGCACCTTTGATGATTTTGCCCTTGCTGTTGGTCACCTTGCCATGAACATAAACCGGCTCTCCTTTGCCATCTAGGCAGATGTTTACTCCGTTTGGATATTGTGGCGCATTGGCAATGTAAAAGGGGCCTAGAACTGTCGATTCCGTCTCGCCGGATATTTTGTCGTGGTTGAGCGTTTCCACCAGCATGGAAATGCCCAGCACATCAGAGAGCAAAATAAATTCCTGCCGCCAATCGGTTGAGAGACGGCCAGTGCGGGTGAGATAGTTGATGCCATACATCCACTCATCCATTGTGGGGCGCGCTTCTTTCACAAAGGCATGCATGTGTTTGACTAGAGTATCGACCAGAAATTTCACACGCTTGTTAGCTTTGGAGCCTGAGCGGTTCTGCACCACTTTCACAGAATCTTTGACGGTGAAATAGACTTTTGCTTTGGGGTTCTTCTTCGCTGCAACTTTGGCCATGATCAGTGTCCTAAGATTTTCATGAACGCAGATGTGATATCTTTTTCCGCTGACGTTGAAACCTTGGTTGCGCGCCAAGCCACATGATGATCGGGTCTCACCAAGATGCAGCCTGTGTCGCCTACTTCGCGGGCGCTGGCCCAATCGCCGGTGTGATCTTCATAATCACGGCGCGGACCGATGACGCGAACTTTAATGTCCATGCCCAGCTTTTTGCCAATGCTCCTTGCGGCTTCAACCCAAGCTTCACCGCCAATACCTGTGAGTATTGTAAAGTGGCCTTTGCCGGTGATGTCGAGCGTGGAAAGCGCTTTGCCTTGCTTATCAAACACCCAAACATGCGGCAGGCGGGCGCCTGGCCAAGTGGTTGGCACATAGTGCAATTCCATATCGATATCGTCGCCAGGCGGCTTGGAATTTTCCGATGCAACAGCATTTGATGTATAAAGCTGGTTCATCTCAACACCGTGACAATCGAACTCATATTTCTTGAACTCAATGGCTTTGCGCAAAGCCTCACGTTGCTTTTCGGCTTTTTCACCCGTATCGCAACGGGCATCCATATTGCGCTGGATCTTATCATGATCCACACCGCCATCCATACCGAGCGCTTCAAAAATTGGCCCAAATTCGCCAATCGATTTATTGGCACGGGTTACGATTTGTTTGGCGATGGGCGCACGTTCTTGGCTGTAACTTTCAAGCAGTTTTGGAGTCGCCTGCCCTTTCAAAACAGCTGCGAGTTTCCATGCGAGATTGAATGCGTCTTGGATCGAGGTGTTAGAGCCCAAACCGTTTGAAGGTGGATGGCGATGCGCAGCATCCCCCATAATGAATACGCGGCTTTTCTGCATGGTGGTGGCATACATGTTATTGACCGTCCACACGCTCGCGGAAATGAGTTCAATATCAAGACTAGGATCTCCGACCAACTGCCGCGCCACTTGGGTAGCCATCGCTGCATCAACCGTTGGTGCGGGTTGATTGATATCATAGCCCCAAACAATCAACCATTCGTTCCATGGCCGCACCATGCGCACGAGGCCCATGCCAATGCCGCCAACATCAGCACCGGGCTGCATGACCCAATAAAGAACGGACGGACGGTGGGCTACATACTTGGAAAGATCAGCACGGAATAAAATATTCATGGAGCCGCCAACGCCCATCTTGCCTTCAAAGGGTAAGTTTTCTTGTTCGGCCACTAGCGAATTGCCGCCATCGGCACCCACCAGATATTTAGCCCGCACCGTGAAGTTCTTATCCATCAGGCGGTCTTTGACAGTGACCGTGACGCCGTCTTTGTCTTGCACGTGCGAAATGTATTCGCATGACATGCGCGACTGGGCACCACGCGAGCATGCAGTTTTGAACAGCAAGGGCTCCATCATGGTTTGCGGAAGATCATTCATATGGCAGGGAGAGGAGAGCTGATGTTCAGCTCGAGACATCGGGCTCTTGCCCCAGCTTTTCATGCGGCCCAGTTCTTCACCAGCAAGGCTTTCGCAGAATACATTTTCACCCATCAAGTCTTGTTCGGTAGCTTGCTGATAGGCTTCATTTTCAACTTCAGTACCGAGATCGCGCAACACTTCCATGGTGCGCTGATTGGTGATGTGGGCGCGTGGCGTTGGAGCCAGCCAACGATAGCGATTGATGATAAAAGTATTGATGCCATAAGACGCGAGCAACGCTGCTGTGGCGCTGCCCGCCGGCCCTGTGCCTATGATCATAACATCGGTGGTAATATCAGCCATAGTTTCTCTCCCAAGTTCATGCGGGTCTGCGCCCGTGATATGCATCGTCTAA
>JANYGE010000097.1 GCA_025362535.1 Hyphomicrobiales bacterium | reverse complement strand
TCACAAACCGAAGAAGCTTTCGAAAAATTTGAAAAAGCTGTGCAGCGTGTACCAGAAATTTTAGAATGCCATTTGATGAGCGGCCAGTTCGATTATCTTCTGCGCGTGGCGGCTGCCGACTCTACTGATTATGAACGTATCCACCGCACCAAACTTTCGCGGCTCCCCGGATTGCAGCGCATCCAATCCTCATTGGCACTGCGCACCGTTAAGGCCTGGAGTGGCTTTCCTGTCACTTAGTTGTTACAAAACATTCAATCATCTGCAACATATAGAGAGCCTTTTCTCCATCACACTTTCAACCAATGGAGATTTCTATGAAGACGATTCGACTGAGTTTGTTGCTGGGCGTTGCCGCCCTGTTTGTCGGCCAAGCCCATGCTGATGGCCTGAAGATCACATCAGTGCCGGCCGCAAATGAAAAGGCAGATGGCGTTGCGAAAGAGTCAGTTCTTTCTCCTGAATTCACGCAACAAGCCGTGGCCGTGGGCAAAATGTCCGTTGAAATCCCCACTGCGATGATCAGCCATTTTGGCTATAACAATGATGGTCCGATGGTTCCTGCCGCAGGCGATGTTCAAGCCAAAGGCCACAATGTTGAAGCCAGCAAAACCGAGCCAGACAAAAACACCTATCTCGTGCTCGAAGGCCAAAAGGGCCCTGATGCCGCCTATAATTACGGCACACATTTCGTGTTTCAAGGCCATGAAGGTGGTGCGAGCGTTGATGATCACGCACAAGGCTATATCACCCGCGTAAACCTTGATGCCGATGAAGCCCACCGCGTAACCTTGATGGCTGATAAGGATTCCACTGGCGCAACAATTCCTTTCATTGATGGCAGCACCTATAATCCTTTCGTTCAAAAATTGTTGTTCACAAGCGAAGAAGGCGATGAGGGCGGCGTGTGGCAAGCCACAGCCAGCTATCCTTCAACTGTCGACAATCTCTCCGGCATTATCGGCGTTGGTTCCTATGAAGGCGTTCAGGCTGACAAAGATGGCAATATCTGGCTGGTCGAAGACGAAGACGACAAAAAGGGTGAAGTTAACAAGCACGCCAAGCAACCAAACTCCTTCGTCTATCGCTTTACTCCAGCAGACAAAACTGATCTCATGAAGGGTGGCAAGCTCGAAGCCTTGCAAGTTTTGGCTTCTGATGGCCAACCCATCGTTTTCCATGACGGCAAAGCCGATGATGACATCTTGGCACCTGCTCAAAAAGAAACTTACAGCTATGGCAACAGCATGAAAACCAAGTGGGTGCTGCTGCATGATACAGCCAAGGATGGCACGACCCCATTCAAAATTAATGCTTTGGCAAAAGCTGCTATGGCAACACCAATGAAGCGTCCTGAAAATGGCGTGTTCCGCCCCGGCACCGATTTCACCGAATTTTATTTTGCCGCAACGGGCGATACCAATGCCGAAACTGAAGCCAAAGAAGAATTTGGCGGCTTTGGCGGCATCTTCAAGCTGGTGCAAGCCTCCCCATCAGCTGCTGAGGGCACATTGAGCCTTGTCTATCGTGGTGTTGTTACGCACACTGGCCTCGATAATATTCAATTTGCTTCAGCTGATGATCTTTTTGTTGTTGAAGATGCTGGCGACGGTCTGCATAGCAAACGCAATGCATTGGATAGCGGCTACCTGCTCAATTTGAAGATGGATTATTCAAAGGGCGATGAACCTGTTCGCTTTCTGGCTGAAGGCCGCGACCCATCAGCAACCATCGATTCCACGTTGAGCGCGGGTAAAGATACTGGCTACCAAAACGACGGCGACAATGAAATTACCGGTATCCATGTTTCGGATGGCGATGCGTCAGTTGCTGGTTTGCTGGGTGCAAAAGTTCCAAACTTGGCCGATAAGTCTTGGCGCATGTTCTACACCCAACAACATGGCGATAACACGCTGTGGGAAGTCATCTACGCTGCGAAGTAAATAGAGCGGGGCCGCTCCGAAAGCGGCGGCTCCAATCCCCTCTGGACCCACGATAGGGCCAATGCTATAGCGCGCCCATGCGCGACTGGCTTATTCATATCAAACGCGGAGAATATGCGTCTCTGCAATCCCAAATTCGTGAAGCTTTGGTTTCAGCGATCCTTGATCGCAAACTTGATCGCTCCGAACCCATTCCATCAACCCGCAAAATGGCAAAGACCCTCGGTGTCTCGCGCAATACGGTGGTGCTCGCCTATCAGGGCCTGCTTGATGATGGTTATCTGCTCGCCAAAGAGCGCAGCGGCTATTATGTTTCTGATAAAGCTATTGAAGATACGATGGTGAAACCCCGAGCTGCCAATAGCAAATCGGCAGCAGCCTCGGCAGGCTTGGATTGGGCCGCAAAGGTAAAACTGCGCCCGGCCTTGCAAGAAAACACGGTGAAGCCCTTAGATTGGCAGGATTACACTTATCCCTTCATTTACGGCCAAGTTGATCACACACTTTTTCCTCTCGCTGAATGGCGCGATTGCACCAGACAAGCGCTTGGCAAAAAATGGTTTGGCGCTTGGACCAATGATACCTCCGCTATGGATGATCCCTTGTTGGTTGAGCAAATCCGCCGCCGCATTCTGCCGCGCCGGGGCATCATGGCTGGCGATGATGAAATCCTCATCACGCTGGGCGCGCAAAATGCCCTCTATCTCTTGACCAGTTTACTCGTCGATAAATCCACCCGCATCGCCATGGAAGAGCCCGGCTATCCAGACATGCGCAACATTTTCAAATTGGCAACCGACAATGTGGCCTTTGCTCCCGTCGATGAAAAAGGCCTGGTGCTCAGCCCAGCTCTGGACTCAGCCGATATTGTTTTCACCACACCAAGCCATCAATTCCCCACCACTGTGACAATGCCGCTTGAGCGCCGCATGGCGCTTCTCAAGAAGGCATCGGAAAAGAATTTCATCATTATTGAAGATGATTATGAGTTCGAAACCAATTATGTAAACGAACCATGCCCAGCGCTCAAATCACTCGATGATGAGGGCAGAGTGATCTACATTGGCTCGCTTTCAAAAACCCTGTTCCCCGGCCTGCGCCTCGGTTTCATGGTGGCCCCCAAAGCTCTCATAGCCGAAGCCCGCGCCTTGCGTCGCCTGATGGTGCGCCATGCGCCCAATAACAATCAACGCACGGCCGCGCTATTTCTCTCACTCGGCCATCACGACACGCTCATCCGGCGTTTGCATAAAGCTTACCGCACCAGGTGGGAAATTATGGGCAAGGCCTTGGAAACCCATTTCCCAAGTTCCGCCCGCATTCCGTCTTTCGGCGGCACCAGCTTCTGGGTAAAAGGGCCAGCCAAACTTGACACAGAAAAACTGGCCAAAGCCGCCGCCGAAAAAAGCATTTTGATTGAACCGGGCCGGATAAATTTTGGCGTGTCGCCTCAACCGAAAAATTATTTCCGCCTTGCATTTTCATCCATCGAAGAAAAGAAAATTGAACCCGGTGTGAAGTTGCTCGCAGAAATTATGAAGAATCTGTCGTGATCGCAAGGCAGCAACACAAGCTGAAGGCCATTGCCTTCATCACACTCGCGGTGGGTTTAGCGACATCACAAGATGCGATTGTGAAATATATGACGGGCACATTTCCGGCCTATGAAACCATAGCCTTTCGCGGCCTCATGGCCATCCCATTTCTATTGTTCTGGCAAGCGCGCGGTGTTGGCTTCAAAGCCTTGAACACGCCCCTGCTTGGCCTTGTTCTGTTGCGCTCTTTCATTTTATGCACGGCTTACTTCTCCTTTGTGCTGGCCATCGCGGTGATGCCCCTGGCTAATGCTGTGGCAATTTATTTCACCATGCCGTTTTTTATGGCTGCCATGGTGGGCAAAGGCTTGGGTGAAAAAGTTCCGCTCTATCGCTGGCTGGCCATCGCCATCGGTTTTATCGGCGTGGTGATCACCCTGCGCCCCGGCGCATCGACATTTCAGCCAGCCTCGCTGCTCGCTCTTTATTCGGCCTTTGGCTATGCCTTAGGCCAAATGATGTCGCGTCACATTTCGCAAACTGTCTCCCCGATTGTCATTTCGAATTGGCAGAACTTATTTTACATCATAGCGGCTGTCATCATTGGCGCAGTCGTCTATGCCACGGGTTATGCGGGCACAGATGCCATGCCATCCCTCACCAAAGCCTTTCAATGGCCGGGCAGTTCGGAAATTGTGCAACTGGTTCTGCTTGGCATCTTCTCCGCCGTAAGTGCCACCGCCTTCATCAGCGCCTATCAAAATGCCGAAGCCAATTTCGTAGCCCCGTTTGAATATACGGCGATGATCTGGGCCGTGCTATTCGGCATCTTCGTGTTCAACGATTTCCCGGATTTCTACACTTGGCTGGGTGCTACCGTAGTGATCGGCGCTGGCCTCTTTATGCTGATCATGGATCACAGTCGCACCCGCACTCTGGCACCTGTGCCCCACTAACTCTGGGCTATGGTGCGAGGCTGAGACTCGGCTAAGGTAAGGCCATGGCCCAACCACAAATCAATACGTCTCCGAAAAACTGGGATGAAATTAAAACCACCACATGTTACATGTGCGCCTGCCGTTGCGGCATCAAAGTGCATTTGAAAGATGGCCGCGTTACTTATATTGATGGCAACCGCGACCACCCCGTGAACAAAGGTATTATCTGCGGCAAGGGTGCATCCGGCATCAAGCAGCATTATTCTCCCGCACGCTTGTCAAAACCCTTGATCCGTGTGGGTGAGCGTGGCTCGGGTGAGTTTCGCGAAATCGAATGGGAAGAGGCGTTGCGCACTGCAACACTGTGGCTTTCGGAAACCCGCAATAATAATCCTGCCAAGCTCGCATTCTTCACGGGCCGCGATCAAAGCCAAGGCCTCACTGGCTGGTGGGCCTCACAATTTGGCACACCCAATTATGCAGCCCATGGCGGTTTTTGTTCGGTGAACATGGCAGCAGCGGGGCTTTATACTTATGGCGGTTCCTTCTGGGAATTTGGTGAACCCGATTGGAAGCATACAAAATATTTTCTGCTCTTCGGTGTAGCTGAAGATCATGGCTCTAACCCGATCAAGGCAGGCTTAGGAAAGCTCAAAGCACGAGGCACCAAGATTGTTTCGATCAATCCGGTGAAAACCGGTTACTCGGCAATTGCTGATGAATGGATTGGCATTCGTCCGGGCACGGATGGTCTCTTTGTCTCAGCCCTGATTCATGAGCTGCTACATGCGCAAAAAATTGATGGCGATTATTTGGCACGCTACACCAATTCATCTTGGCTGGTGATTGAAAACAAGGGTGGCGCTGATGATGGCCTCATCGCCCGCAATGCCGCTGGCAATCCATTGGTGTGGGATCATCACATCAACCGTGCTGTGGTTGCTAATACTTCCGATGCCACTCCAAAATTGATGGGTCGTTTCACGCTGGATGATGGCCGCAAAGTGGTGACATCTTTCACGCTGATTGCGGAACGTTTTACCGCCGAGGAATACTCACCTGATGGAGTTGCTGAACGCTGTGGCGTATCCGCCGACACCATCCGCCGCATCGCCTCTGAGCTTGCGCATACGGCTTTCGAAGATACAGTTGAACTCGATATTCCGTGGACGGATTATCAAGGCCGCCGCCACGAAAAAACCATTGGCCGCCCCGTGGCCATGCATGCGATGCGCGGCATCAGCGCCCATGCCAATGGTTTCCACACTTGCCGCACCATTCACATTTTGCAGATCATGCTGGGCACCATCGATGTGCCGGGCGGCTCGCGCTACAAGCCACCGTTCCCAAAATCCATTCCCCCTAATGTGAAGCCTGCTGGAAAGCCGGGCCAGGTGAAACCCAACACACCATTGCCCGGCCCGCCGCTAGGATTTGTCACCAGTCCGGAGGATTTGCTGGTCGATGAGCAGGGCATCCCGCAGCGTATCGACAAAGCCTATTCCTGGGATGCGCCACTCTCAGCCCATGGTATGATGCATATGGTCATCAACAATGCCGTCAAGGGTGACCCCTATAATATCGATGTGCTCTTTATGTATATGGCCAATATGAGCTGGAACTCCGCCATGAATGTGCCGGATACCATGAAAGCGCTTACGAGTAAGCGCGCTGACGGCGAATATGTCATTCCAAAAATCATCTACTCCGATGCCTATGCCAGCGAGATGGTGCATTACGCGGATCTGATTTTGCCAGACACAACCTATCTTGAGCGCTGGGATTGCATCTCAATGCTGGACCGCCCGATTTCCGAGGCTGATGGTCCGGCTGATTCAATTCGCCAACCTGTAGTGGAACCCGACCGTGATGTGCGGGCCTTCCAAACTGTGTTGCTTGATTTGGGCGCAAGGCTCGGCCTGCCCGGCATGACCAACTCGGAGGGCAAGCCGCGCTATCCCGGCGGCTATCCCGATTATATGGTGAACCATGAGCGCGCACCCGGTCTTGGGCCTTTGGCAGGTTTCCGTGGCAAGGATGGCAAAGCGGCAGGGCGGGGTGCGGTGAACCCCAATCAGTTGCAGGCCTATATCGATAACGGCTCATATTGGTTCCAAGAACTACCTGACAACATGAAATATTATCGCCATGTGAATTGGGATTATTTGGATTGGGCAACTTTCTTTGGCTTCCTGCCGCGCCCCGAACCGATCATCCACCATGTCTATTCGGAAACCTTGCAGAGGTTTCGCCTGTCGGCACGTGGTCACGGCAAAGTGCAGCCGCCTGATCACCATAAAATTCGCATTGAAACTTATTTTGATCCGATCCCGTTTTGGTATGCACCCTTCGAAGGCAGCATGGTGGATGAAGCTGAATTCCCCATGCATGCGATAACCCAGCGCCCCATGGCCATGTATCATTCTTGGGGGTCACAGAACTCGTGGCTCCGTCAAATTCTGGGTCGCAACTGGCTTTACATTCACAAAAACCGCGCTGCGAAACTTGGCATTGCCGAAGGAGATTGGGTTGATGTGATTTCGCATCATGGCCGCATCAAAGGCCAAGCCAAATTATTAGATGGTCAGAACGAAGATACAGTGTGGACCTGGAATGCCATTGGCAAACGCTCCGGTGCTTGGGGATTAAATCCCGATGCACCTGAAGCCAAAAAAGGATTCCTGCTCAATCATTTAATCAGCGATCTCCTGCCGGAACGTGAAGGCGGCTATCGCTATTCGAACAGTGATCCGATCACCGGTCAGGCCGCATGGTATGATTTGCGCGTGCGCATTGAGAAAGCCGCTGATCAAAATCCAGAGAGCGCGCCACAGTTTATGAGTTTTAAAAAATTGAAGAGGGCGAAATGAACCACCCACCCGCTCATCCGTCGCTTCGCGCCACCTTCTCCCGCAAGGGGAGAAGGAAGGGTGGCCACGCATGACATCCCTCCCACTCACCACCACCAAAAAGCTCGGCCTCGTCATTGATCTCGACACTTGCGTGGGGTGCCAAGCTTGCGCCACCTCTTGCAAGGAATGGAATGCGCAGGGTGACTCAGGCCCTCTCACCGATACTGATCCTTATGGTGCTGATCCATCTGGCCCGTGGTTCAACCGCATTCATGGTTATGAAGTGAAGGAGCAGGGCAGGGACGACAGCCGCATCGTAAATTTCCCACGCTCTTGCCTGCATTGCGAAGAACCAGCCTGCGTCACCGTCTGCCCGACAGGCGCATCCTATAAGCGCGCCGAAGATGGTATTGTGCTCATCAACCCTGATACCTGCATCG
>JANYGE010000092.1 GCA_025362535.1 Hyphomicrobiales bacterium | reverse complement strand
CTTTCGTGGAGGGTGTTACATAGGTAACGCTATTGCCGTTTTTCACCAAGAGCTCAGCCAGCACGCTGGCCATATAATAGTGGTCATCATCATAAACCACCACATGACCAGAAGGCTTGGCCCCAGCCATTAAATCATCCGGCGTGAAAATTGGCATCGTCTCATCAATTGTGATCGGCAATAAATTAAACCGGGCAATGCCATCGCGCCGCCAGCGCGCACCCGTTGCAGCACAAATATGCTCAAACCCGAAATTCAAAACATCATCAGCTTCCAATGCAGAATCGCGATAGATTGTAACATTCGGCATTTTCTGAATCTGCCCCACGCGGTAATCGCGCACCCGAGCCCAAGCTGATAATCCGGGCAGCTTTGCTTCCAGCGTCACCCGCCCCCCAAGCTCTTTCGTTGCTTCGGCGAGCGCCACCTCATAACCACGCAACCCCAACTTATGCGCAGCTGATAATCCGGTTGGCCCAGCCCCAATCACCAGAACCTTCTTTTCGCTCTTGCGCGTTTTGATCCTTTCTGGATGCCAACCTTTGCGCCACTCCTCCATGAACGAAGAGTTCTGCGTGCAGCGTGATAGAGATTGCGTCATATCTCCGGTCACGCAGATATTGCAGCCAATACATTCACGAATATCTTCAACCAGGCCCTGATCAATCTTCACAGGTAAAAACGGATCGGCAATCGAAGGTCGCGCTGCACCTACAAAATCCATCAGACCTTGCTTCACTTGCCGTACCATTTGATCAGGCGACGTAAACCTCCCCACACCCACAACAGGTTTCAAAGTTAAATCTTTCAGTCCACGGATTAAATCTTCTTGGGCAGCTTCCGGTTTGAACCGCGACGTGCCTGAACAGGCTTCCCAGGTGCCATGGGCAAAATCCCAAAGATCAGGAAGATCAGAATGCATGGCCACAAGGTCACGGAGTTCTGAATTGGTAAAGCCTTGCGGACCCGCCATTTCATCCAGAGAAAGGCGAACCGCAATGGCACACGTATCACCCACCTCATCGCGCGCATCAGAAATCAGTTCAGCCATCAGTCTTGCGCGGTTCTTCAGTGATCCACCATATTCATCCGTACGCTGATTAATTCGGGGTGATAGAAAATGCTGAATCACGCCAAACCCATGCGCACCATAGAGGCACAGAATATCAAAGCCAGCCTGCTTGGCGCGGCGATAAGCCAATTTATGCCAGTGCCGCAGATTTTTAATGTCCTGCTTATCCATAGCGCGCGCCTGCACCGGATCACTGGTGAATGTGAGGATCGGGGTGTGCGAGGGCGCCATTGGCACTTCACGCGTATAGAGATTAGGTCCGTTAGCGCCACTATAGGCAAGCTCAATTCCAGCAAGAGCACCATTGGAATGAATTGCATCCGCCATTTTTGCCAAGGCCGGAATATCATGATCATCCCAAATTCGCAGTTCAATGAAAGGCGTGATTTCTGAGGAGTGATGAATCTCCACTTGTTCCGTAAAAATAACGCCCCACCCCCCTTCGCTTTTCACGCGGCGCATTTCGGCAGCCGCTGATGGATCGCGATATCCCCCACCATTGCAATGCGGCACCTGATAAAAACGGTTCTTTGCCGTCAGTGGTCCAATCTTCACGGCATCAAACAAAAGATCATAGCGCGGGTCACGCATTTTTTGGCTTCCAATTCTGTATGAGAAGACACTGACAAAGAAAAAGCGCCGGAGCAACTCCAGCGCTTTAAATTAAATCAGACCACAGCCAATCAATGAATGACTGTATAGGAAACTTTTGTAACACCAGCATTGATGAGACCAATCATTTTGGCAGCACCCAAGCTCAAGTCGAGGATGCGACCATTGATGTATGGCCCGCGATCATTAACCCTGACGATGACAGATTTGCCACTGCTCAAATTGGTCACTTTCAAAATTGTGCCGAAGGGCAATTTGCGATGAGCAGCCGTTAAACCCATTGGCCTGAAAGCTTCACCATTGGCCGTAACCCGGCCGGTTTTGTAAAAGGAAGCCCAGCCAACTGTTAAGGCGTTAGCAGGTGCAACAAATAAATACGTAAATAGAATAAGCGCTATCGTAGATTTCTTCAATATAAAGTCCCTCTCATATTGCGGCGCAACATAAGAGGGAATAAGACCAAAATAGGGCGGCGGATTATACCGCTGCTTCCACCATAATTTCCACATCAAGGCCGGGGCCAGCGAGTTTTGATTCAACAGTGGCCCGTGCCGGCGTGTTGCCAGGTGAAACCCAAGCATCCCAAGCTTCGTTCATTTGTGCAAAACTGCCAATATCGGTGAGCCAAATATTGGCTTTGAGCAATTTGGTTTTATCCGTGCCCGCCGCTTTCAGCGTTGCATCAATTTGTTCCAGAATATCTTGTGTCTGTTCCTTCACTGATTTGCCCACAGTCTTATCAGCGACAAAACCAGAAAGGCGCGCAACGCCGCCATAAACCACGGCTTCGCTCATCCGCTTGCCAACACCAATCCGCTTAATCGTCATCGTCGTCTCCTGTTAAATTTGAACGCTCTCTAAACCACTGCATCAATCACGGCAAGCAGAGCACGCGGCAGAACTTCAAAAGCATAAGGTGCATGCAACCGTTCCAGCCAATGATGATAATCCCGGCCCCATGG
>JANYGE010000085.1 GCA_025362535.1 Hyphomicrobiales bacterium | reverse complement strand
AGCACAGCCAACCACGTCATGTTAGGGCCGGGGGTGAGTTCGATGAGAATTGCGGTGAGTATAAAAGGCAGCATCAGCCGAGCGACCGCGTGGCTTCGCGTTTTGCTAATTCCTTATAGGCGTGTGAAAGTTTTTGGGTGATGGGGCCTGCACCACTCCACGCTGCATCCGACAATGGATTGCGCACCGGTCTGCCATCAATAATGCGCACAGGTGTTGTGCCTGCAAAGGTTCCGGTGACAAAGGCTTCGTCAGCACCATAGACATCATAAAGTGAGAAATGCTTTTCGAAAACCGGAATACCAAGATCACGGCAGAGGCGAATTATATTGCCGCGGGTTATGCCAACAACACAATATTGGCCTGTTGAAGTCCACACTTCGCCCCGGCGCACGATGAAGAAATGCGTCGAATTGCAGGTGGCCACAAAGCCATGCGGATCGAGCATCAAGGCTTCATCGGCTCCTGCGTTTGAAGCTTGGATGCAGGCGGTGATACAATTGAGTTTTGAATGCGAATTTATTTTTTGATCCTGCACATCGGGATAACCCCGGCGCACATTCACAGTGTGCAATGAAAGCCCCTTAATCATGCCATCAGGCTTTGGCTGTTTATATTCTGGAATGATAACGATGGTGGGTGGGGTGATGGTGACGCGCGGGTCTTGATAGGGGGTGGATTTCACGCCACGGGTGATCATCAAACGGATATGTGCGCCATCCGTCATCTTATTGGCATCCAAGCAATCGAAGATGCGCTTCACCAGTTCTTGTGGTCTGATGCCAATATCCATGAATATGGCTTTGGCCCCTTCATAGGCTCGTTCGATATGCGCATGCAAAAACGGGATACCGTTATTGACCATGCGCAGGCCCTCCCAGACGCCATCGCCTAAGATGTAACCGGAATCAAAAACCGAGACTTTGGCTTGCTCACGTGGAAAAAGCTCGCCATTGATGGAAATCAAAATATCGGCGTTGCGTGGATCAGTTGAAATGTCGTGGATGGATTGGGATGTATTGTTCATTAGGCTATATTGGCTGGGCTTGATGAAAAAATAAAGGGTGGGAAATGTTAAAGATTATTCGAAGCTCCAATCTGGTTGAAGGCCGCTGGCGCAACGGGCAGGGGGTTTCATGGGAGATTGCGTCATTTAAGGAAGAAGGTGCCGCCGATTTCTCCTGGCGTTTTGCCAAAGCCCGTATCGACAATGATGTTCCATTTTCAATTTATCCCGGCATGGACCGCATTTTTATGATGATTTCAGGTGAGGGCATGGACCTTGAATTTGAGGGTGGCACGGTTTTGCCCGTGCATGAGAAATTTGTGCCGCATGAATTTTCGTGTGACGTTCCGTTGACGTGCAAATTGCGTGGCGGGCCGAGTTTGGATTTAAATTTATTTACGGCACGGGGGCAGTGGCGGGCGGATTGTGACGTTGTGGTCATTGATGGAAAACTGCAATTCAATTTCCAAAATCAAATCACAATTATTTATGCCCTTGAAGGAAGCTGCACCGTTGCAGGTCACGCGCTTGCGACAGGCGACTCCCTCATTGTTGAGGGCAAATCGTCGATTGAATGTGGCGGCAAGAATGCGAAATTATACATTGGCAATCTTTGCCATTGCTGAAATCGCGCCACCAATCCTACGCGAGCCTTGAAGAGTTGGTGGCTAGAAAACTCAAAAGGCCGGAAATTTCTTTCCGGCCTTCTTTAACTCTTACACAACCCTATGGGCTACTGACGGTATTGCTGGATGCGCGTGGTGCGCAGGCCGGCAAGGCCGTGACGTTCGATGGAACGCTGCCAACCCAAATATTCCTCAACAGTGAGGGTATAACGTTGGCAGGCTTCTTCTAAACTCAAAAGCCCGCCTCTGACGGCTGCAACAACCTCGGCCTTACGGCGGATCACCCAACGATGACTACCGGGCGGCGGGAGGTCGGCAATTGTCAAGGGAGTGCCATCGGGGCCGATGACGTAATTGACTCTTGGACGCAACTGACCATTCATATACGCAAACTCACACAAACTTACTTGCAAGGCCTTCGCTAACTGGCTGGCCTCACACGAATTCACCTTACGCAGAAGTCACTTAAAAATGAGCTAAGCTGATCTGAACAAATCATAAAGAATGTGAGCCATTTGGCTCAATTCGGCACAGATTTGCCTGATTTCGCGTTTGCGGCTATGCAGCCCCCATGAATATCCCAAGCCATATTATTGACCGCGTTCACGAGTCGATGAATTTGCCCGGCAACCCTAAGGATCACAGGGTTGTAGCCGCCATGTCGGGCGGCGTTGATTCCTCGGTGGTGGCGGGGCTGCTTAAAATTGCTGGCTATGATGTGGTTGGCATTACATTGCAGCTTTATGATCATGGTGAAGCGATCCGGCGCAAGGGCGCTTGCTGTGCTGGGCAGGATATCCATGATGCAAGGCGGGTGGCGGCTGCGCTCGACATGCCGCATTATGTTTTGGATTTTGAATCGCGCTTTAAAGAAGCGGTGATTGATGATTTTGTCGAAAGCTATCTGCAGGGGGCAACGCCAATTCCTTGCGTGACGTGCAATCAAACCGTGAAGTTCGCCGATTTGTTGGCGCGGGCCAAGGATTTGGATGCTTCAGCTTTGGCGACGGGGCATTATATTGAGAGCCGGCTTCGCACGGGCTCAAGATACCGCGATTTATTTACACCCGCCGATATGGCGCGTGATCAGAGCTATTTTCTGTTTGCCACAACGCAAGCGCAAATTGATTTCTTGCGTTTCCCGCTTGGCTTACTGCCAAAATCTGAAACCCGCGCCATGGCGCAGGAGCTTGGTTTGATGGTGGCCGATAAGCCTGATAGCCAAGATATTTGCTTTGTGCCGGATGGCAAATATGCCGATGTGATTTTAAAAATCAGACCGGATGCGGCTGAGGCTGGCGATATTGTGCATTTGGATGGTCGCATACTCGGCCGTCATGACGGGATTATTCATTATACCATTGGTCAACGCAAAGGCCTTGGCATTGGTGGCGGTGAGCCGCTTTATGTTGTGAAGTTGGATGCCGCTGCCGCGCGGGTCTATGTTGGCCCGCGCGAGGCTTTGCTGCGCAACGAAATTTCGGTAACCAATTTGAATTGGCTGGGCCATGCTGCTTTAAGTGATGAGCCTCAGAACGTGTTTGTGAAAATTCGTTCCACGCGTGCTGCCATTGCAGCAAGCATTCGCGCTGATGACGAGGGCGTTCGTGTTGTCCTTTCAGAAGGTGAATATGGTGTGTCGCCTGGCCAAGCTTGTGTGCTTTATGAATCGGAAGGTTCTGGTGCACGGGTGCTGGGTGGCGGATTTATAGCGCTAGAGCGGCCACGCGTGGCCTTTACCAGGTCTGCTAAAACTGAGTTTGCTTCGGCATGAGTTTGGTTTGCCAAGGTGCCAGTGATTTTCTATAGTTATCTTAGGCATTGAGGATCATTGGCGTGGCAAAGTTAGTTCTACCTCCAAATCTCGACAAGGATGTGAAAAAAGGCATCGCGTGGTCGGTGCATGCCTTCACCACCAGTGGCATTGTTCTGGGCTTCTTAGCTTTGGTTGCGGTGTTGAAGAACGATGCAGTCGCTGCCTTTATGTGGCTTGGCCTTGCGCTGTTTGTGGATGGAGTTGATGGCACATTGGCGCGCAAAGCGCGGGTGACCGAATATACGCCGAATTTTGATGGGGCATCACTGGATTTGGTGATTGATTTCTTCACCTATGTGGCAGTGCCAGCTTTGATGATCTACTGGTTCAATATGGTGCCGGTGCCGCATTTCTTTGAACCCGCCACCTGGAGCCTGATTGCTGGCGCGCTGGTGATGGCTGTCTCGTGTTACACATTTGCCAATGTGGGCATGAAATCATCGGATTATTATTTTGTGGGCTTTCCCGCGATCTGGAATGTGGTGGTGCTTTATTTCTATTTGTTTAACACAGGCTGGGTGGTCAATCTGATCACCGTAATCGTATTGAGCATTCTCACCTTTGTGCCGATAAAATTTGTGCATCCTCTGCGGGTCACACATTGGCGCGCGCTCACCATCCCGATGACGGTTGTATGGGCAGCGATGACCTTGAGCTTGGTGATCAGTGGCCGCAACCCCGGTTATGATGATTGGATCTATAAAGCGCAGCTCGGAGTATTTGGGCTCATATCGCTATATTTTGCCTGGATTTCGCTGTGGCGCACATTTGTGTTGGGCGACAAAGGCGACGATCAAGAGAATGATGTTTCTGGCGCTTGACTTTGGGTGTTGGTTTTCCCTATATCCCGCGCCACGTGGCGAGGTAGCTCAGTTGGTTAGAGCACGGGAATCATAATCCTGGGGTCGGGGGTTCAACTCCCTCTCTCGCCACCAATTCCCCTTTTTATAATTTGCGCAGACGATGATTTTATCTTGTGTTAGACAGGCGCAATGAAAAAGAAAATCATTGTTGTTGGTGCCGGAATCATTGGGGCCTCCCTCGCTTATCATTTAGCAAAAGCTGGCGCTGAAGTTTTGGTTTTTGAAGCTGGCGCTGCCGCTGGTGGGGTTGCGACGCCCAATTCATTTGCGTGGATCAATGCCAGCTGGGGCAACCCGCCTGACTATGTGAAGCTGCGGCTGCGCTCCATGGCCGAATGGCGCGAGCTTAAGACGGTGCACCCTGATCTTGCCGTGAACTGGTGCGGAGGATTGTCGTGGGATTTGCCCGAAGTTGAACTTCGCGAATTCAGTGTGCAGCACCAGTCCATGGGCTATGGCACCAAGCTTGTAACGCAAGCCGAGATGCAAAAGCTCGAACCCAATTTGAAAATACCGCCTGAGGTTGGCGTCTATGTGGCGGAAGAAGGGGCCATTGAACCTGATGCTGCGGCGCGTGGATTTTTAGCCGCCGCACAGGCTTTAGGTGCCACGCTTCATGAGAAAACCGATGTGCTTAAACTGCTGCGGGTTGGTGACAAGATTGTTGGTATTGAATCATCGGCGGGCACATTTAAAGCTGATGAGGTTGTTGTGGCGGCGGGTGCCCAAACCAAAAAGCTGCTTTCCGATTGTGGCAAACACATAGATGTTGATGCGCCAGCGGGATTGCTGGTGCATTCAAAGCCAGTGGCCAAGTGCTTGAATGGTTTGGTGATGGCGCCTCGGCTTCATGTACGTCAGACAGCGGCTGGACGCTTGGTTGCTGGCAGTGATTTTGGTGGGGCGCAGCCTGGTGCTGATCCTGCACAAACCGCAGCAGATCTATTTGCCGCATTGCGCGCGTTTTTGCATGAGGGTGAAATATTGGAAATGGATTTCTTCACGCTGGGTTATCGGCCCACACCCGCTGATGGGTTTCCCGCCATTGGACGCCCGCAAGGATTGACCGGGCTCTATGTGGCAGTCCTGCATTCAGGAATTACCCTCGCACCAATTGTTGGGTTGTTTGGTGCTGCTGAAATTTTGCACGATCAACGTGATCCCCTTCTCACCCCCTATCATCCGGATCGATTAATCTCATGAGCCTGCTTCCTCTCCGTGAAATGCCACAAAGTGAATTGGCAAAGCTCAAGCTGGTGCTGAGTGATATAGATGACACCCTGACCCTGCATGGCCGCTTGCCCGCACTTGCTTATGCAGCTTTGGAGCGTTTGCAAAAAGCGGGTTTGAAAGTTGTGGCAGTCACTGGGCGGCCTGCGGGCTGGTGTGATCATATTGCGCGCATGTGGCCTGTCGATGCTGTTGTTGGCGAGAATGGAGCGTTCTATTTTCACTATGATGCGGCATCTCGCAAAATGCAGCGAGTCTATGCGCAGGCAGATATGGTACGGCACGGTAATGTGGCAAAGCTGCATGCTCTTGCTGAAGAAATTTTAAAGAAATTTCCGGGCACGGCCTGGGCTTCTGATCAGGCTTACCGTGAGATTGATGTGGCCATTGATTTTGCCGAAGATGTGCCACCCTTGCCGCTTTCTGTGGCGCAGAAAATTGCTGATGAATTTCACCAACATGGTGCTGCCGCCAAGGTGAGTTCAATTCACGTGAATGCCTGGTTCGGGGATCATGACAAGCTCACAATGAGCTTGAGGATGATGAAGGAACTCTTTGATATAGATGGAAATATATCAAACTCAGAAATTGCCTATCTGGGAGATTCCCCCAATGATGCGCCAATGTTTGCGCATTTTTCTAACGGCGTGGGCGTGGCAAATCTTCGTCCCTTCGCGGCCCTCATGAGTGATCTTCCGCGTTACATAACCAAGGCTGAAGGCGGCATTGGCTTTGCCGAATTTGCGGATGCAGTTTTGAGCGCGCGGTGATGAATTTGCTGCCTTATATAGCGGGCAAGGCCGGGGTTCTGGTTTCTACTTTGATCCTCTTGCTAATTTTGGAGCGGTTGTTTCCCGCAGTGAAGTTGCGGGCGCATCTCACGCGGCTCGTTAAAAATTTTTCGCTATCAGGTTTAAATATAATTCTTTCACCTTTTATCGTTGTGCCCATAACTTTGTTG
>JANYGE010000468.1 GCA_025362535.1 Hyphomicrobiales bacterium | reverse complement strand
CGCCCGGGCACGCAAAACTGATGGTGATGTGCAGCAGCGCGTAGCTCGCGCTGTGAAATCCAACTCGCAAAACCAAAATCATATTACATTGGTGAATGAGGGAACTCCGATTGAAATCGGCACGGTGTTTTGTGACTTGCGCTAAAGGTGCAGAGCGAAGATGCTCTAGCTACGCGTTAATCTGAAGCGCCAAGCATAACCGCCAAAATCTTTCTGGGTCACCAGAGTGCAGCCCAGCTCGCTGGCCAATTGATTTAACATCTCGGGCATATCCGGGCGGGGGGACACATGGAACAAAGCCAACCAGCGAAACAAAAGTGATTTTAAACCGCGCGGCCAATTTTCGCATTGGCCAAAATCAACAATATGAAGCTCGCCAGCTTCGGCCAGCAGCGTGGTGGCATGGTGAATGGCCCGTTGCCATTGCGGCACCATCGAAAGCGTATAGGAAAAATAAATCCGGTCGAAACTGCTTTTATGCAAAGTCTTTTCGCTGTCAAAATTCGTCGCATCGGCTTGGGCGATGGTTACACTGGTTTTGATGCTGGCGCGGTGCAAGGCTTGGGCGGCTGACTTCAACATCTCATTCGAAATATCGATGCCATAGAGGGTGCAAGCGGGATAGCGCTTGGCCGTTCCAATGAGATTGCGGCCAGTTCCGCAGCCAATTTCGAGAATGCTTTGACCGCTTGACGCGTTCAAACCATCCAGCATCTGATCGCGACCAAGCAAATAATAGCGCCGGGTAAAATCATAGAAATGGCGCTGCAAACGATACATGCGGTCCATGGCAGCGCCATGGCTGGGAACTGTGGTGCTAGGCAAGCTCATAAATATGAAACCCACCATATATTGATGACCGATCACGCACCCCAAGTTCGCTTGAGCGTTCTTGCAAATAAGTCCAGCGCTTCATTATGGCATCATCAACGCGGCCGGGAAGAATTGTGGGCTCGCCTGCGGTGCGGAAAATAACCCGCGCACCAGGTGCTGCAGCTTTTGTGATGGCACTCCACAATTCATTCAACTGTGCATCGGTCATCCAATCCTGCGCATCCAACAGCACAACCCGGTCCACACTGGCAGGTTCCATGGCCGCCAAAGCCACCGTCATGTTGATTTGCTGCACATTAACCCGGTCAGCATTTTGACGAAGCCGGGCGAAGTTTTTTGCAATCAAATAAGGGGGGAGCGAACCTGAAGCTCCGGGGGCATAGCTGCGTCCAAAGGCCTGCCAGGCAAAATAATTATCCCTGATTGAAAAGTCACAGGTGAGTTTTTCCAAGCGTTGATAAAGCACATCCGCCATGCTCGAAGAACCCGCCAAGGCCTCATATTGCGCTGGCGGAATCCCCAGCCCATAGAGGGATACTTTTTGATTGGTCAGCCATTTCACAAAGCGCTTCTGGAACAGTGGAGCAATTTCAGTATCAAAATACTTGCGTTGCTCCTGCACGGAGCGGCATTCCAGAAACTCATTTAAATTGCGGCCATAGAATTTTGCCAAGCGATGGCCAACGCCAATAAAACGCCCAAGTAAGCCATGTTTGTAAATATTCTTTTGAAATTGTTTCAGGCGTTTGGTGCCGGTTAGCCCACGGCCTTCCCAATATTTTCGAGTTTCATCATCCAGCGCAGAGCGCATGAAAAACTTATAATCACGAATATTCTGGCGCTCATCAGCTTCACCAAAAAACCGATAGAATTCCTCCCAGCCGGGAAGCTTTTGGAGGCCCACCAATTTTAACTTGGTCAAAGCCACATGGGCGCGGTTTAAATCAACCGCCGTAATTTTAGCAGGCGATGCCGTCAAATAGCTCAGAACATTGCAGCCGCCTGAAGCGATCGTTACAATATGATGATGGGGTTCAACTTCCATTGCGCTGAGATCAACAGCGGGGTCTTCCCAAATTTGCGGATAGACCAATCCGCGAAAGGCCAAGGAAAACAAGCGCTCTAAAAAGCCATCGACACTCAAAAAATTACTGCGATGAACCGCTGTTCCAATCAGAGCCCCACTCGGTTGCTCCAGCGCCGTTTCAAATGCCATTCCACTGTCCCTCGCTTCAATTGATGAAGATATTGCGAAGAAATTAGTGAGGCTTTGTGACGGAACCATCACAGTGCCGAAACGCTGGCTGTCACACAGCCTTCACACTGAGGCGCTCAACCCCGTGAGACAGATTTAATCGTTCGGCGAATCATGAAATCCAACTCGAGTTCGGCAAAAAAATTCAGAGCTATTTTCATCTCAGATGTGCATTTGGGTACGCGCCGGGCGCAATGTGATCAGCTGCTTGATTTTCTGCGCGAGACCGAAAGTGAATTTCTCTATCTGGTGGGCGATCTGATTGATTCATGGTCGCTCAGCAAACATTGGTATTGGGACCAGAAACAAAATGACGTGCTGCAAAAACTTTTGCGCAAAGCCCGCAAAGGCACCAGAGTCATTTATATCCCGGGCAACCATGATGAAAATTTCCGTGATTTAGTGGGCCATCGCTTCGGCC
This sequence comes from Hyphomicrobiales bacterium, assembly GCA_025362535.1. Taxonomy (GTDB): domain Bacteria; phylum Pseudomonadota; class Alphaproteobacteria; order Rhizobiales; family Aestuariivirgaceae; genus Aestuariivirga. The sequence continues at coordinate 6,040 of JANYGE010000468.1, read as the reverse complement.
GCTTAGCGGTTTTGCGCGAGACTGTGCACAAGGCTGTCAATGGCAAACGCTATCTGGTTCTGCATGGCGATAAATTTGACAATGTGATCTATTTTGCACCCTGGCTCGCCAAGCTTGGAGACTGGGCTTACGAACGCTTGATGGATCTCAACGTGGTGATCCTTGCCGCGCGCCGTCTTTTTGGTCTCGGCCATTGGTCGCTCTCAGCCTATCTCAAATTCAAAGTGAAAAAGGCCGTTGAATTCATCTCAAGGTTTGAAGAGGTGGTGGTGCGCGAGGCCCGCGCTCAGAAATGTGAGGGCGTGATCTGCGGCCATATTCACACACCGGATGACAGAATTATTGATGGCATTCATTATTTGAATGACGGCGATTGGGTCGAAAGCTGCACTGCGCTTGTTGAACATTTCGATGGGCGTTTCGAAATTATTGACTGGAAGAAACACACCCAGCCCCTCAACATGGAAAGTTCACCCGATGCGCATTTTGATAGTCACCGACGCTTGGCCACCGCAAGTTAACGGCGTTGTGCGCACGCTGCAAACGGTGGGGGCCGAATTGCGCAAACGCGGCCATGAGATTCATTATATCACACCCGAAGGCCGTAAGACTTGGGCGGTTCCTTCCTATAAAGAAATTGAGCTCAGCTTGGTTGGGGCAAAAACAATTGGCGCGGAAATTGATGCGATTGCTCCTGATGCGATTCACATTGCCACCGAAGGGCCACTCGGTTGGGCTGCACGGCGGGCTTGTGCGCGTCGTAATTTTCAATTTAGCACAAGCTTTCATACGCGCTTTGCTGAGTATGCGCATGCCCGGGTTCCGGTTCCGGGTGTAAGTCAGTTTTTCTGGTCGGTGTTGAAGTCATTTCACAAACCGGCAGGTTCTGTAATGACGCCATCCCTCACGATTTCGAAATTGCTCGAGACCAAGGGTTTCAAGAATGTGAAAACGTGGACCCGTGGTGTTGATCACGCTGTGTTCAAGCTTTTGCCGCGCACTTATTTTGATCTCCCGCGCCCTATCATTGCGCTTTCTGGTCGGGTGATTGTCGATAAGAATATTGAAGCCTTTCTCAAACTGAAATTGCCCGGAACAAAAGTCATTATTGGTGATGGACCGGACCGTGCCACCATACAGGCCAAATATCCTGATGCGGTGTTCACCGGATATCTTTTCGAAGGGGCTTATGCCCAAGCGCTTTCCAGTGCGGATTGTTTTGTCTTTCCAAGCCTGACTGACACATTCGGTTTGGTTATGATTGAAGCCATGGCTTGTGGAACACCAGTGGCCGCATTCAATGTGTCAAGTCCCATTGACGTGATCGAAGAAGGCATAACCGGCTCGATGGATGCTGATCTTGGAGAAGCGATCAAGCGTGCTCTATTGCTCGACCGCGATAAGGTGCATGCCGCCGCGCAAAAATTTACCTGGGGCCGCACCGCAGAAATGTTTGCGGGTTGGCTGATACCGATTGCACCGGGCAAAACCATTGCGCCTGAAACGGCTTCACCATTAGTGCATAGGCGATAGGCCCTTCTGACGTCAAACCGACACGGGATTGTTACAGAGCCCAAATATCACGCTCTCGGTCAGCCGCGATCATCCGATCCAGCTTCACACAAAACCCGAGAGAGACATATGAAAACAACGAAATTTTTGACCGCAGTGCTGAATGCAACGGTCGCCAGCACATTCTTATTCGCCTCAACAGCAGCCTTTGCTGACAATATGGATGAGCTTGTTGCCGCCGCAAAAAAAGAAGGCCAACTCACAGTTATTGCTTTGCCACGCGACTGGTGTGGCTATGGCGCAGTGATTGATGGTTTCAAAGCCAAGTATGGTTTGACTGTCAACGAGCTTAACCCTGATGCTGGCTCAGGCGACGAAATCGAAGCTATTAAAGCCAATAAGGGCAACACTGGCCCACAAGCTCCAGATGTTGTTGACGTTGGCCTTTCCTTTGGTCCAGCCGGCAAAAAAGATGGCCTGTTCCAACCCTATAAAGTATCGACATGGGCTTCCATTCCAGACAGTGCCAAAGATGCTGATGGCCTCTGGTATGGCGATTATTATGGCGTTCTCTCATTCGTGGTCAATGCTGATATTGTGAAGAACCTGCCGAAGGATTGGGCTGATCTGCAAGGACCAGACTTCAAGAACTCGGTTTCAATATCGGGTGATCCACGCAGCTCCAACCAAGCGATCCAAGCTGTATTTGCAGCTGGTCTCTCGGCGTCCAATGGCGATGTTGCCAAGGCCGCTGATGCTGGTCTGGCTTATTTTGCTGACCTCAACAAGAAAGGCAACTTCGTTCCAGTTGCTGGTTCTGCCGCAACACTGGCTCAAGGCACCACTCCTGTAACAGTTCTCTGGGACTATAATGGTCTTGCTGCACGTGACACGCTGAAGGGCAATCCAAAGATCGAAGTGATCGTTCCAGCAACTGGCGTTGTGGCTGGTGTTTATGTGCAAGCCATCAGTGCCTTTGCACCGCATCCTTCAGCTGCAAAACTCTGGATGGAATATCTTTATTCGGATGAAGGCCAGGTTTCGTGGTTGAAAGGCTATTGCCACCCCATCCGCTTTAACGATCTTGCTGCAAATGGCAAAATTCCAGCCGATGTTTTGGCCAAGCTGCCACCGGCTGAAAGCTATGCCAAAGCCGTATTCCCAACTCTTGAACAACAAGCCGCTGCCAAAGAAGCGCTTGCCAAGAACTGGGATAGCGTTGTTGGCGTTGTTGTTGGCAAATAATTAGAAACAGCACGACAGATGAAAAGGCGCTCTGCATCATTTTAAATGCAGAGCGCCACGTTCATTGAGGATCAGCAAGTGACCACGGCCAGCACGCTTCAAAACAAAACCAGCAAAGCCATGAACCGCGATCTTGTGGCCTGGCTTGGGGTTAGCCCATTTTTTATTTTCGCCGCCTTGTTTTTAATCCTGCCGACATTTCTTCTGTTGGTTGGGGCCTTTCAAGACCCCAGTGGAAATTTCACGCTGCAAAATATCGCCAATCTGTTCCGCTCTGATATTATCAAATCATTTACGCTCAGCTTGGAAATCAGTGCAACATCGGCACTTGGTGGGGCTTTGTTTGGATTTATCTTGGCCTATGCCGCCGTGAATGGTGGTTTGCCATCCTGGATCAGACCGACATTGATGACCTTCTCCGGCGTTGCCTCCAATTTCGCTGGGGTTCCACTGGCCTTTGCCTTCATCGCCACATTGGGTCGCACGGGTTTGGTCACTGCGGCTCTGGTCAAAATCTTTGACTTCAATATTTATAATGCTGGCTTCAATTTGCTCGATTTCTGGGGCCTCACACTGACTTATCTTTATTTTCAAATCCCGCTCATGGTGTTGATCCTAACACCAGCGATTGATGGCTTGAAAAAAGAATGGCGCGAAGCATCGCTCACATTGGGCAGCAGCACATTTCAGCATTGGCGTTATGTCATTCTGCCGATTTTATGGCCGAGCATTGCAGGCTCAACCTTGCTTTTATTTGCCAATGCCTTTGGGGCGGTTGCCACAGCCTATGCCCTTACAAATTCTTCGCTGAATATTGTGCCTATTCTGCTTTTTGCGCAGATCCGTGGCGATGTTCTGCATGATCCTAATCTTGGTTATGCGCTGGCGCTTGGCATGGTGGCCATCACCGGGGTTTCCAATGTCCTTTACATCATGTTGCGGGCCCGGGCTGAACGGTGGATGAAATGAAAAACTCAAAAATTGGGGCTTGGCTTGCCGTTATTCTCGGTGCGCTCTATTTTCTTCTGCCCCTGATCGCAACCTTTGAATTTTCTCTGCGCCTTAAACGCGGAGAATATAGTTTTGAGGCTTATAAGATCGTTCTCAGTGATCCGGATTTTCAGTCGGCTTTCACCTATTCAATTGTCCTGGCTATCGTCACCATTGTGATTGGCATTCTGATCGTTGTTCCCACGGCCTATTGGGTGCAGCTGCGCCTGCCCAAGCTTCGGCCCTTGGTGGAGTTCATCACGCTGTTGCCCTTGGTGATCCCGGCCATCATCATCGTGTTTGGCTATGTGCGCATGTACAATACTTCATCGATTTTGCCGCTGACGCAAACTGCACTGGGCACTGATGCTTTGCTGTCCTTTGGCTATGTGGCTTTAGCGCTGCCCTATATGTACCGCGCCGTTGAAACCGGAATGCGTTCGATTGATGTGGGCACCTTGACCGAGGCTGCTGAAAGCCTTGGGGCCAAATGGCCGATGATCTTGTGGAAGGTTATTCTGCCTAACATCAAATCAGCCATTCTTAGTGGGGCATTCCTCACCTTTGCAACGGTGATTGGTGAGTTTACTTTTGCCAGCCTGCTCAACCGCCCCACTTTTGGGCCCTATTTGCAATTGATCGGGGCCAAGCGAGCTTATGAACCAGCCGCCCTTGCCATCATTGCCTTTATCATCACCTGGGCCTGCATGGGTCTTTTACAAGTTGCAGGCGGTGCCATGCGCAGCGCCAATGGAGCAAAAAAATGAGTTTTGTCGAAATTAAAGAGATCAGCAAAAACTATGGGGCCAATCATGTGGTGCGCAAGGTTGATCTGAACATTGAAAAGGGCGAGTTCATTTCGCTGCTCGGCCCCAGCGGCTGCGGCAAGACCACGGTGCTGCGCATGATTGCTGGTTTTGAAACCCCAAGCACCGGCAGTGTCACCATCGACAATGAAGATGTAACCCAGCTTAATCCAGCACAACGCAATGTCGGCATGGTGTTTCAAGCCTATGCGCTGTTTCCCAATATGACAGTCGCTGATAATGTGGCCTTCGGGCTCAAAATTGCAGGAAAGCCAGCTGCCGAGATTAAAGCCCGCGTGGCCGAGATGCTTGAGCTTGTTAAATTGCCTTTGGTTGGAGATCGCTATCCCTATCAGCTTTCAGGCGGCCAACAGCAGCGCATCGCCCTTGCCCGTGCGCTTGCGATTAGCCCGCGCATTCTGTTGCTGGATGAGCCTTTATCTGCTTTGGATGCCAAGATACGGGTTTCTCTCCGCGAGGAAATAAGATCGGTGCAGCGCAAGCTTGGCATCACCACAGTTTTTGTAACGCATGATCAGGAAGAAGCTCTGTCAATTTCAGATCGTGTCGTGGTGATGAATGAGGGCCGCATTGAACAATTGGGCACGCCACCTGAAATCTATAACCAACCGCGCACCCGCTTTGTCGCATCATTTGTCGGAACCTTGACCATCATGTCGGCAAAGATCGTTGATCCTGTCGCACGCACCCTCACCATCGGCGATCAACCGGTGAAATCAAGACTATCGCCCAAAGGCAAAAGTGGAGATGAAATCACGGTTGGGCTTCGCCCAGAGGCAATCAGCCTTGGCAAGGCGCGGGCCAATTCCAACAGCTTGAATGCAAATGTCACCGATATTAATTTCTTGGGTTCAATCTTACGCGTTAAAATGCGCTGCGGCGCGCATGATATCGCCCTCGATATGTTCAACCAGAACATGAGCAAGCCCCCTGAAGTCGGTGCCCCCGTAACCATCAATTTCGACCCCAATGATCTGGTTATTTTGGATGCTTAGGTTTGGGCTGCTGGTCCCGAGTGATGATGCCCTTATTGAAACGCCGCAGCCATAAGGGCGCGGGTGTAGTTTTGTTTGGGGTGCAGCATCACCTCATCGGGTGTGCCTTGCTCCACCATTTTTCCATCTTTCATAACGATGATGTGATCGGCCATGGCGCGCACCACGGCAAGATCATGGCTGATAAAAAGATAAGATAGATTATGCAGCTTTTGCAGATTGCGCAGCAGATCGACAATTTGCTTTTGCACTTGGCGGTCCAGAGCTGAGGTTGGCTCATCTAACACAATCACTTTGGGCTTTAAGATAATCGCCCGCGCGATGGCCAAGCGCTGGCGCTGGCCGCCAGAAAATTCATGCGGGTAACGGTCACGCTGGCTTGGATCGATTTGCACCTCCTGCAAGGCTTGCACAGCGCGCGCGTCGCGCATTTCAGCGGAGATTTTTGGTTCATGCACCAGCAGGCCTTCG
>JANYGE010000286.1 GCA_025362535.1 Hyphomicrobiales bacterium | reverse complement strand
AAAGCTTGCCGAACTCTTAGGTGCGCGGCTGGGCTGGACTGCCACAGACAAAAAAATAGAAGTTCAAATTCTCGTCGATCAACTGGCACAGAGACATTGCCGGGTGAGGTGAACGAGGCCAGTCTGGATGCTCAAAGATCTGCGCCTATATTTTCACTTTGGTTTTGCGCCGAGGATCTAATTTGGCGGCGGTTGCGGCTTTGCGTTTTGCAACAACCAATTCATTGAACAGTTTGATAATGCCTTGAACGCGCGGCGCAGGCTTGTGGGCATTCCAGAGTTCTGCGGCTGCCGCTTGCCTCTCGGCCATATGGGTTTTTTCAGTGTGGAGCTTATAGAGCGCATCAATCCAGGGTTTGGCTTCTTCTGGCGTGATCTGATGCGCATAGTTTTTGCGGGAAGCCTCTGGCACGGGAAGCAACACACCGGCATTGCCTAAAAGTTCTGGCGGGCCTGCGTGATTGCAGGCAATGACTGGAATTGAATGGTAGCAGGCCTCCAACAATGTGCGGCCGCCGCTTTCATGCCAGAAGGATGGCAGCAATAGAATTTGTGTGCGCGACAGAACCGCGCCCAGATCTGGCTGCAAGCCAACAGATTCAATATTGGTGAGTTTTGAAAATGGAAGATTAAGCGCGCGTTCGGCTGTTGCCAAAGTGCTGCGGCTTTCAACCACCAGAAAGCGCATATCGGGTGCGAGCTTTTCCATGGCTGCGGCTATGTGATAGAAAAGCGCAACACCTTTTTCAGGGCTGGGATTGACGAAGGTAACGCGGTCACGCGGTTGATTTAATTTATTCGATTCTGGCGGAACAATGAATTTGCCAATCACTGTGGTACGCAGATCGAGTTTCTTTTTATAGAGCGCCTGGGTGGCTTTGCTATCGGTTAAGACAACATCAACAGAGGCAAAATCACTGCGGCGGTTATAGCCTGGATTGGCGAGATAGAAGGCCACGGCTCCGCTTATTGAGCGCACCTCACGCATCAATGAGAGTTCGGGCAGGCCATTGGCATAGACGATCATCACATGGGGTTTGAAGCTGTGGATGAAATCGCGCGCACTGTGAAAAAAGCGCAGCTCATCAATGGCCGAAAGCCTGCGCCTGGTCAGGCTGCTGGATTTATTGAGATAATGCTCCACGCCATTTTTGCGCACCCGCCATAGCCATGGCAATCTGGTGTTTTTGCCAATCGGTTCAGCCTTCAGAGCATCCAGAAATTCCTGAGAATTTTTGTGTTGTGGCGCATCCACAACGGTTTGGGTGAAGGATTTGCAATCAACGCCTTGCTTGGCCATCAACTCTAAAATGGTTCTGACACTGATGGCAGCACCGCTGGAGGAATCGACCAAGGTGTGATCGGAAATAAAGGCCACACGCATGCGCTCTCTTGAGGGTGGTGATTTTTTTGCTTGCGTGGCCATCTTCACTATCATCCTCTGAGTAAAAAAATGGGGGCCGGAAAGTCCGGCCCCCTGATATATGTAAAAGCACTATGCCTCTATCGTATTACCAGTTCCAGCGCACACCAGCTGATCCTGCGAGGCTCTTGTAATCAGAGGCTAGGGTCGCATCAGCCTTGGCAAAGGCGCTCATGTTCGAACTTGTGAACACATTCACACCGCCGCCGAACTGACCATAAACACCAAGGCCTGGATCAGTGAAGGAGAAGGTTGAGAGGCCGCTGGTGACTGACGCTGTGTTGTTATCGCCAAAGTCATCGATGATGCTGGCTTGCAAGAAGGGCTCAATCTTGTTTCCGCCTGACATGATCGACATGCCAGCACGCAAGCCTGCTTGTGCACGGTAGGAGTCGCCGTCACCGAAGGAAACGGTTGAGCCCAGAACTGTGCCATCATCAATGCTTGTGTGGGTGTAAGCGAAGGCAACCATTGGTTCGAAGAAGGCTGTGCCTGTGCCGAAGCGATAGCCAGCTTCTGCCAAGCCTGTGTAAGACTGGGTATCAAGAGTATCAGATGATCCGCTGAGCGAATAATCGATTGAACCCAGATCAGCCTTGCCCAAAAGCTCCACATGCAGGCCGCCATTCAGATAGGTGAGATAACCGCCCATCGCGAAGGCTGTCATATCAGCATCGGCGCCTGAATCGAAGCTGGTCTTGGCACTGGTATAACCAGCCAATGCACCATAGAGCCAAGTAGCTCCATTGCCATCGGTATGGCCGAAATCTACACCGGTCAAGAAGCCGTAGAGATTCTGGTCATAGCTTACATCATAGCTGAGACCGTTATAGA
>JANYGE010000434.1 GCA_025362535.1 Hyphomicrobiales bacterium | reverse complement strand
TGGCCCGCAAGGCCGGGGCACGCCAGCGCGGGCGGGTGTGAAAGTTGATATTCTCACCGGAACTTTGGGCAAAGCTTTGGGTGGTTCTGCAGGTGGCTACATTGCGGCTGCCAAACCCATCGTCGATTTATTACGCCAGCGGGGACGGCCTTATTTATTTTCCAACGCCCTGCCTCCCGCCATTGTTGCGGCCTCCAGCAAAGCCATTGATCTGGCCGAAGCTGGAGATGATTTGCGCCTTAGCCTCACCGCCAATGCCAAAGCCTTTCGCCAAGGCATGAGCGATGCCGGGTTTAAACTTCTGGCAGGCGAACACCCGATCATCCCCGTGATGTTGGGTGAAGCTGAGCTTGCGCAAAAACTCGCAGCAAGGCTTTATGAGAAAGGCATTTATGTAACCGGCTTCTTCTTTCCAGTTGTGCCGAAGGGCCAAGCGCGCATCCGCACTCAAATGAGTGCCGCTCACACGCCCGAACACATTAAAACCGCCATTGCTGCCTTCGCTGAAGCTGGCCAAGAATTGGGAGTACTCTAATGCGCGCACTTGTTAAAGCTGAAGCCGCTGAGGGTCTCACCCTTCGCGATGAACCGACACCCCAAATTGGTGTCGATGATATTCTGATCAAAGTGGCCAAGACCGGAATTTGCGGCACAGATTTACACATTTGGAAATGGGATGAATGGGCGCAAAAAACCATTCCTGTGCCCATGGTGGTGGGCCATGAATTTGCCGGTGTCGTGGTCGATATTGGCAGTCATGTACGCACCGTGAAAGTGGGCGACCGCGTTTCTGGCGAAGGCCATCTCATCGGCATGAAAAGCCGGATGGCCAGAGCCGGCCATTTTCATCTCGATCCTGAAACCAAAGGGGTGGGCGTCAATGTGCCGGGTGCCTTTGCTGAATATCTCAAAATCCCGGCTTTCAATGCCATTCATTTGCCCCCCGAAGTCGATGATGAAATAGGCTCAATTCTCGATCCGCTCGGCAATGCCGTACACACCGCACTCTCATTTGATCTGGTCGGCGAAGATGTGTTGATCACTGGTGCTGGCCCGATTGGCATTATGGCTGCCGCCGTGTGCCGCCATGTGGGTGCTCGCCATGTGGTGGTGACGGACGTGAATGATTATCGTTTGGAGCTGTGCAATCAGGTGGCCGATGCTGTCACGGTCAATGTCGCCAATGAAGATTTGAAATCCGTGATGGAGCGCATCGGCATGCGCGAAGGTTTTGATATTGGCCTTGAAATGTCGGGGGCACCCTCAGCCTTTGAACAAATGACCAAGCATCTGATCATGGGTGGCAAGATTGCCATGCTCGGCATACCATCGGGCAAAATGCCGGTGGATTGGAACACCATCATCTTCAAAGCGCTCACCATCAAAGGCATCTATGGCCGCGAGATGTTTGAGACCTGGTATAAAATGATTGCCATGCTGCAATCCGGCTTGGATGTGCGCAAGGTGATCACCCACCGCATGAAAGCCGCCGATTATGCAACTGGTTTCAACCTGATGAAGCAAGGCAGTTGCGGTAAAGTGGTGCTAGACTGGAGCTGAGCGTTTTTTTGCCGAACTTGCAGTCTGAGCCCGGGTTGTAACCATCAGAATGTCGAGATTTTTACGAAACGCGACCAAAGCATCAGCCCCAATAGCATTTGCAAATTCGGCTTCCAACATTTTGATCTGTTGAGCTGCAGAGTTGCTGGCCAATTTGCCCTTTGGGGTTATCACCACAAGCTTGTCGCGCTTATTGGCGGGCATCGCCCGCAATTCCACGACTTTAAGCTTCAACAGCCTTTGTACGCTCATTTGCGCCGCCTGACGGGTGATGCTGAGCTCCCGTGCAATGTTGGATATGGTCTGTTCTTTGCGGGCCGCTGTTACAAACAACCGGACATCTGATGGCCGCACATTTTCATAAGCCGAGCCGTGGCGAAATTCAGACAGGCGTGCATCAATGGCCAGGCCCAAATAATAGATCAAAGTTCGAATATTATCGACTGGCGGAACGCCATTTAACCCAGATTCTGCACTCATAAGTGGAATATCATCTGGCATTTTAAATTTGTCAACCCGTATTGACAGTCATTTCAGTAAGATACGACCTATGCAGCGCGCGCAACCCACCAATCTTGATCATTTGGTCAATTTTAATTGACGTTATGTTGCACCGCACCTAAATACAGTCCGTCAACTTAGGTTGTCCAAAGGGGTGGATTGGTTTGCTCCCCCAGCCGAGCGAGGGATAGTTTACTGTCTCACGCTCAAAGACCGATCCGCCTCTTTGCTTGCTCGGCATATCACCCGGGGGCGCTCTGTGCCGGGTGCGAGACCGGCGGTAACTCTCCGTTGCCGCCGGTTAGCGTACCTCGCTGAAATCTTGTTCCAGCTGTTTGCGAATATCCATCAACATGGCGTCAGCCATGGAGGCATGACCTTCTGCTGAAGGATGCATGCCACCTGTGGTTTCCGAAAAATTGGCGGCAGAAGCCTCTTCATCAATCTGGCCATCCCGCGTGATCACCTTCTGGTTCATCACCATGTAAGCATCATTAAAGCTGCGCACCCAGCGCTGGCGCAGCGCATAGGGATAGTTTTCAGTCGCGGGGTTATAAGGCCGCCAGCCACTGCCCTTGCCAAAAATAGCCGATTGACAGGTGAGTGTGGGCCGCGAAGCTGTGCCCCAACAGGGGATCATCAAAGCCTCGGCCGGATCGCTCAAACGATCTTGGCGCTGCGCGCAAAAGCCATGACCCCTGAAGGGTTGATCGGCATAGGCCCGGCCCGCAAAAGTCCAGCCATTATCCTCAGCCAGTTCTCCCATGCGGCGGTGCAGCTTATCGAGCTGGGCATGGGCCTGATCCAATTTTGCTTTGCGCACCACCAACCAAGACGAAAACCGATCAAGCGATTGATCAGAAGCAAATTGATCCTCATTCTGCTTGCCGTCCGTCACACCAGAACAGGTATTGCCATTCTCATCGGCCAAAATATCAGGGTAAGCCGTGAGAATAATCCGTGACGGATCATAATCCAAATTTGAATGCGCCAACGGAATTGCTTTTTCAAAAGCCTTGGCCAATTTTGCATAAGCACCTGGCAAAATGTTTTTCATATTCGCGGCAAAATCATCGGGCGATACGGTGGCGCCAAACAGGCCTGCCAGACGCGAAGCCAAACCTTCGCGCAAAGTGGCCCAGGCCACCAGATTGGCAAAGCCAATATCATTGCCGCCAATCGATAAAAACACATAATCCACATTGCGGCGGAAATGATTGTTCGGGCACACCCAAAAGCCCTTGGTGTTCTGCACGCCTTCCAGACACATCTCGCGCAAGAACCAATAGAGCTGCGTATCTTTGCGGGCCCCCTTGCTGGGTTGCCCACGCGATTCCGTTTTGGTTGTGCCATCACCACGGCTCACATATTCCACATAGGTTTGCGGGCCCAATATGCCCTCCTCCACCGCAGCCCCCGAACAGGCATAGCCCATGAAGGTGACGGCCCCATGCGGGTTTTCCAACGCCACCTGCAAGGCCGCACGGGTTTGATAAGAATAAAGCGAGCGATGGCACAGCTGGTCCATCCATTCAGCTGAACCCGAAGCATCATTTTGCGCACGCTTGGGATAAAGATTGTCAACGCGGGAATTTTCACCAAGTTGCACAGGCACATCAGGGTTGCCTTCGCCTGAGCCATAGCTATCACCAAAGCCAACAATCAAAAGATCCTTCACTTGAGCATCAATTGAAATCGGCCGCTCACCTTGCACATTCACCGAAATGGTGGCCCCTGAAGGATAAGGCAAATTCGCCGTCACCACTTCATCGCAAGGCGCTGTAACAACGCCTTGATCGCCCACCCGCCATTCACAATTATATTCGGAAATCAGGCTGCCACTTTTAAGCGGCGTCAATTGCATTTCAATTTCATGCGACGTTGGCGTGATGTAATTTTCAATGGTGCCGCAAGCTGTGTGGCGGCGCGCCTTCTCATCCCAACAGGTGTTATTAACGCTCTTGGCCGCCCAGCCGCGCCAATCAAATTTCGTCCGCGCAATGGTGGTGAAAGGAATGCGCCGATCATTCAACATATGCTCCGTGCCCAGTACTGAAGAATTATAATAAAGCAGGGCTGAATCTTCGGTGGTGCCGGAGCGCTCGGTCATATGCGTGCCATATTGCCGCCAGGCCGCCTCATGCATTTTAAACAGCGATGGATTGCGAAACAGCCGAAACCGGTTAGACACTTTCCACGTGATTTGAACGTTGGACGTATCAAGTGTTTGCGCACTCGCCGCCGGAGCCAGCAAAACCAAAATCAATAAAATAACTGCCCGCACCAAAATCACTCCATCCCAAATCAATCCCAAGCCATGTGCCTAGCAATGTAAACGAAATTGAGGCGGGGAAGATTACTTTGCCGCAAGCCGCTTGGCGCTGCGCTTCAAAGTGTCATTGATCCGACCTTGCCAGCCGGGACCAGTAGCCTTGAAAATCGCCAATGCTTCTTTATCAAGACGGAGCGAAACAAGTTCGCGCGAGCCGCTGCCCAGTGGCCGACCACGGCGGATGAGCTTGCCATTAATGTAAAGAGCACCTCGCGCAAACCACTCTTCCGTTAGTTCTGGCGCATCATCATTGGGATCTAGCCCAGACGGTGTAATAGTTTTGCTCTCTACCATTTGCTTTCCTCATCGAAATTATGTGACGTCCATCGTTGCGTGGTGTCCAAACAACAACACAGAGCCGACCGTTTATATCGCCCAAAGACATAAACCGCCTCTCGCCATAGTCAAACCGCATGTCCTTAATAATATATTCATAGACTCCCACAATTTGCGAAGCC
>JANYGE010000417.1 GCA_025362535.1 Hyphomicrobiales bacterium | reverse complement strand
GCGAAGCTCGAAGAACGGAGACGGACTGGTGGAATTGAGATGTGGTATGTTTACATCATTCGCAGTGCTTCACATCCCGAGCAAGAATATACTGGGTTGTCTGCTGATTTAAAGCAGCGGATCAGGGATCATAATTCAGGTAAATCTACTCATACCTCAAAATATATGCCTTGGGAGATGGTTTGGTATTGTGCATTTTCTGAAAAAATAGTCGCACAGAATTTTGAGACATATTTAAAGTCGCATTCCGGTAGGGCCTTTGCCAGTAAAAGGTTAATTTCCAGAATAGTGGAACCGAATTTTTCAGCGATGCGCGAAGCAGCACTTCGACTTGCTGAAATGGGTGGCACTGATCCAGATGTTTGGGCCGCGCCCCGCCGAAGACCTCTGTATGGGGACGAGCCTTGAGTATTCCCTCCCGCTCTTGTAAGCCTCAGGTTTTAGCGCAGGATTGATTTTTAACAATGACCGTGAAACTTTACCGGGGTGATTTGCCCGCTGATTTTGATGCTGGCTCTAGCGTTGCCATTGATACTGAGACGCTTGGCTTGAAGCCTGGGCGGGATAAATTGTGCTTGGTGCAGATTTCGACGGGTGATGGTAATGCGGTTTTAGTGCAGATTGATCGCGATACATTTGCAGCTCCGAACTTGAAAGCCCTGCTCGTCAATCCTGCAATTACAAAAATATTTCATTTCGCCCGCTTCGATGTGGCGGTACTCAAGCATTACTTGGGCGTTGATACGTTTCCACTTTATTGCACCAAAATAGCTTCAAGGCTCGTGCGCACCTACACAGATCGCCATGGCCTGAAAGATTTGATCAAGGAGCTTTTGGGTATTGAGCTTAACAAGCAGCAACAAAGCTCGGACTGGGGTGCGCATGTGTTGAGCGAGGCGCAAAAGCAATATGCAGCTTTAGATGTGGTTTACTTGCATGAAGTGAAAGCCAGACTTGACCAGATGCTGGAACGCGAAGGCCGCAGTACTGTGGCCAAATCATGTTTCGACTTTATTCCGACGCGGGCTGCCCTTGATCTTGGTGGCTGGGCGGAGGAAGATATTTTTTCACACTGAAGCACCTATGGACAATCGACTGCAACGGTTAAGTAAACAGGCTGGACAGCGCGCGCTGATCGCTCGTCTGTTTGGGCCCGTGGCGGGGCTTGCTGGTCTTGGTATTTTGCTGGTTTATCTTTTTCAATCAGGCTTTTTTTCGATGTTGGTGCCAATCCAACATGCACAACCTTATAGTGCTCCAGCCACCAAAGAAATCAGCGGTACTGATGCGCTGATCAACGGTTACGACAAAAATGGGTTGCCATATGTGATCACGGCAAACCGTGCCACACAAGATACAAATGACACAAAACTTGTGCACCTGGCGGAACCGCGTGGCGCATTTACACGAAGTTCTGGCAAGAAAATTGATCTGTCAGGCCAAAGCGCACGTTACAATACCGAAACAAAACTATTGAACCTTGAGGGTGATGTTGTTTTTGAGCAGCTTGGAAGCTACAAGGCCAATATGGCGAAAGCTGACTTGGATTTGAACGATCTCAGCCTTTCGTCTAAATCAGCTGTTCATGTCGAGATGGACAGCGGTGTTGTGGATGCTGATCATCTTGAGATCAGTGATAACGGAAAAAAGACATTGTTTAGCGGCCATGTTAAGGCCAATCTGAAATCTGATATAGAAAGTGGAATTGTGCCATGAAAACCTTTGCCTCACTGCTTGTTGTTTCGTTGCTTGCGGGCTTTGCCCATCTGCCTTTGGCTTATGGGGCAGAGAATGTTGTGGTTGATGCCGATTCAATGGAAGTCATTGATGCCGAACATCGCACCATATTTCGGGGCAATGTGGTGGCCACCCGTCCTACCGATAAAATTGTTGGTGATGAGATGATCGTTACGACTTCTGATCAGAAACAGGCCGATGGCTCCGTTAAAACCGTCACAGATTTTCTCGATGCGAAAGGCAACGTGACAATCACCACGGCAACCCAAACCATCAAGGGCGACTGGGCCAAATTTTATATTCAGGAAGACCGTTTGGAAGTGGGTGGCGATGTGCGCGTAACCCAAGGTAAGACCACGGTGAAAAGCAAGAAGCTCCTGATCAATCTGAAAACCAACCATTTGGAAGCATCGGGTGGGCGTGTGCATGTGGGTTTTGTGCCTAAATAATTTGGCCGCACAAACATCGAACGCAAACACGAAGCGATTTTCTGAACTTACGGCGATTCACGCAATATTAAGATAAATAGGACCTAAATAGGTGACGCAATATGAAGGTAGACAAATCAACCCTGCTCCCATGGCTCTGAGAAGGACTGCACCTCGCGGGAACCCCTCTCCGGCACCCATGACAAGAAGCTGGGATGAGGAAGGGCTTTCTGCACAGTTTCTGGTCAAATCTTATAAGAAGCGGCCAGTGGTGCGGAATGTGTCGGTCTCCGTAAGGCGTGGTGAGGCTGTCGGGCTGTTAGGGCCAAATGGTGCCGGTAAAACGACCCTATTCTATATGATTACGGGGTTAATTGCTGCGGACCAGGGCACGATCAGTTTGGATGGTGTGGATATAACCAACCTGCCCATGTATCAAAGGGCGCGTTTAGGGATTGGCTATCTGCCTCAGGAAAGTTCTATTTTCCGGGGTCTCACGGTTGAACAAAATCTGCGTTCGGTTCTCGAGCTACATGAGCCCGAGAAGGCCAAACGAGAAAGTAAGTTGCGTGAGTTGTGTGATGAGTTCTCAATATCCCATATCCGGCATTCGCCGGCTGTTGCGTTATCTGGTGGAGAGCGTCGGCGCGTGGAAATCGCCCGAGCCCTTGCTTCAAATCCCCAATTTATGCTCCTCGACGAGCCCTTCGCCGGGATTGATCCGATTGCGATCGGTGATATACGCCAGCTGGTGCGACAGCTCACCGCTCGGGGAATCGGGGTGCTTATTACGGATCACAATGTTAGAGAAACCCTCGAACTTATTGACCGTGCACTCATCCTCCATGAGGGCCAGGTCCTAACGCAGGGAACGCCTCAAGATATTGTCAATGATCCAGATGTTCGACGTTATTACCTTGGTGAGGATTTTGCCTATTAGGCTCACGGTGCTTACATGGCATTGATGCAAAAACTTAGCCTGAAGCTGGGCCAATCGCTGGTGATGACGCCGCAATTGCAGCAGGCAATTAAGCTGTTGCAAATGTCTAATCTTGAAATTCAGGATTTTGTTGAAGCCGAACTTGAGCGTAACCCGCTGTTGGAACGCACTGATGTGGGCGTTGAAGTTGCCACTCCAAAAGAAGAGACTTCAACACCATCTGAAACTGAAAACAGTTCTGCTGTTGATGCCAAAGGTGCGGACGGTGACGGAGCTGATCTTGGCTCCGACAGTGTGGCCGTTGCGGCAGAATCTAGTTCCTCGTCGATCTTAGATTCTGGATCTCGCAGTTCTGGTCAGGTTTCCCTAGATGGTGAGGCCTATGATTTTGCCGCTAATATCAGCCGCGAAATAACCTTGAGCGAACATCTCACCAGCCAGCTCAGCATGCATTTTAAAAATCCGGTTGAACTTCTCATCGGGCAGTATCTGATAGGCATGGTCAATGAAGCAGGCTACCTCACAGGTGATGTGGCTTCTGTAGCTGAGATGTTGGGCAGCGATATCGCTAAGGTTCAGGCCGTACTTTCTGTGATGCGGAAGTTTGATCCGCCGGGAGTATTTGCCACTGATCTCAAAGATTGCCTCAGCATTCAATTGCAAGAGCTCAACCATTATGATCCAGCCATGGCGATTTTACTTGATCATCTCCCACTGGTGGCCAAGCGTGATTTTCAGGCGTTGAAAAATCTTTGCGGCGTCAGCTTGGAAGATGTGCAGGATATGTTTGTAGAACTGCGCAATCTCAATCCAAAGCCTGGCCATGCATTTGGCTCTGATCCGGTTGTTGCGGTGATCCCTGATGTTTATGTGCGCGCTGCAAATGATGGCACATGGGTTGTTGAACTTAACTCTGATGCATTGCCGCGGGTTCTGGTCAACAATCAATATATGGCGAAGGTTTCGCGTGGCGCGCAAAAGACAGAAGACAAATTATTTCTCACTGAGTGCCATGCGCAAGCGTCTTGGTTGGTCAAGAGTTTGGATCAACGCGCCAAAACAATTCTCAAAGTGGCGCGTGAAATTGTAAAGCAGCAAGACGCCTTTTTGGTCTTGGGCGTTCAACATTTGCGCCCGATCACGCTGAAGCTTGTGGCTGATGCAATTGAAATGCACGAATCGACGGTGAGCCGGGTCACCTCCAATAAATATATGTCGACACCACGCGGCAATTTTGAGCTGAAATATTTTTTCACAAATGCTATTCAATCTGCCAGCGTAGATGGCGATAGCCATTCAGCGGAATCAGTGCGGCACCGCATTCGTGAAATGATTGGCAACGAAACCGCCAATAATATCCTTTCTGATGATGATATTGTGGCAGCACTCAAGGCTGCGAACATCGATATTGCCCGCCGTACGGTTGCTAAATATCGAGAATCACTCAACATTCAATCATCGGTTGGCAGGCGCAGAGAAGCCCGTGCAAAGCGTTAAGCTTTTGTTGACTTTGGCCATAGGCCAATACTAGTGTCCGCCCGATTTTGAACAGATAGCGGCAGCAAATAGATTTTAAAGAAAAATATTTTCAGCTGTAATCAGCGGCGAAGGTGTTGACGAAAGGGCTGATCAAGCCCATCTCTATTCCATCCGGATGGCTGGCAAGGAAACTGAACCATGCAAATAAAGATCACCGGCAAGCATCTCGATATCGGAGATGCGTTGCGCACCCACATTGAAACCAAGCTTCAATCTTTACGTGAACGTTTTTTTGAAGGCACCGTGCATGGCAATGTTGTTTTAGAAAAACGGCGAAACCTGTTCCTCACCGATTGCACAATTCATTTGGCCACGGGCTTGGTGTTGCAAGCCCACGCAGAAGATGGTGCCGCGATGAGCAGTGCTGATAGTGCTCTCGCACATCTCGAAAAGCAGCTTAAAAAATATAAGCAGCGCCTGAAGGATCACCACCGCAACCCGCGCGAGGCGCGTGAGCCACGCGAAGCCGCAAAATACGTCATTCAATATGAAGAACATGATGGTGATGAGCCTGCGGGTTTGCATGCGCCGGTGATTGCAGAAACCTCCACCGTCATCCCACAACTTTCCGTGGGTGAGGCCGTGATGCAGCTCGATATTTCAACCACCCCATTCGTGCTTTTTCACAATAGCAAAGAAGGCAGATTAAACTTGGTTTACCGTCGGCCTGATGGCAATATTGGCTGGCTCGACCCAAGTGCCAAGCAAGCCGTAAATCCAGCCTGAGCAGAAAGTCACATCAGATGAACCTTGCCGACATTATCAGTGCGCAAGCGGTTATCCCGCACTTGAAGGCCCACAACAAAAAACATTTATTGCAGGAATTGGCTCAAGCCATGGCACCGATTGTGGCCGTTGATCACCGCATTGTTTTTGAATCTCTGCTCACCCGCGAAAAACTTGGGTCCACTGGTTTAGGCCAAGGCATCGCCGTTCCGCACGGGCGGCTTCCCAATATCACGCGGGTTTATGGTTTGTTTGCAAGGCTTTCTGCCCCTGTGCCTTATGACAGCGTTGATGGCGAGCCTGTGGATCTGGTTTTTGTCTTGTTGTCGCCGGATCAGGCCGGCGCTGACCATCTGAAAGCGCTTGCCCGGATTTCGCGTCTGTTGCGTGAGTCCGATACCATTAAGAAACTCCGCGGCACTGAAACTGCTGAAGGGCTCTATGCGATTTTGACCGAGCCGGCGGCGACGGCAGCAACGGCTGCCGCCTAGTGCACGCTCGCTGCGATTAACTCATGTTCCACTGCGCTGCCTAAAGCTGCTTCATAGTTTGCAGAAATTGAAATCGGCGCCCCACTGGCGGTGTAGAGGCAGAATAACTCTGCATTTGGCGGCACAGTAATCTGTTTGCCAACCAGCTTTGCCGCTGCTGCTGCCTCAATTTTTCGCACATACGCCAAAACTCCACCACCCAAATGGGCCAGTTCGGCGCTGCTAATCATCGGTTTTTCAAGTTTGTCCATAACTGTCTCCAAAACATCTTACAGCGAAATATGTGAAGCCGATTGTCACAATTCAAGTGACAAATTCTCCATGACAACCGCTTGCAAAAAAACTGGTTTTGGCGTCAAGTGCGCCATGGCTTGACCAGCCGGTTAAAAATCAGGGAGTATTATACATGTTAAAAACACTGCTCGGTGCAGCAGCACTTTCCACCCTTATGATGTCTGCCGCCTTGGCTGCCGATGTGGGCCCAGCCATTGTATTTGATATTGGCGGCAAGTTCGATAAGTCGTTCAATGAATCCATGTTCAATGGCGCTGAAAAATTCAAGAAAGAAACCAGTGTTGCTTATGGTGAGTTTGAAATCGCCACCGAAGCTCAACGCGAAGAAGCCATTCGCAACTTTGCGGATAAAGGTTATTCTCCGATCATCGCAGCTGGCTTTGCCCAAGCTGCCGCTGTTGAAAAAGTTGCTAAAGAATATCCAGATCTGAAATTTGCAATCGTTGACATGGTGGTTGATCTGCCAAATGTGGAATCGATAGTATTCAATGAACACGAAGGCTCTTATCTCGTTGGCATGGCTGCGGCCATGGCTTCTAAGTCTGGTAAGGTTGGCTTTGTGGGTGGCATGGACATTCCGCTCATTCACAAATTTGCTTGCGGCTATGCCCAAGGCGTGAAGGCTGCCAATAAAGATGCAACTATATTCCAAAATATGACTGGTGATACCGGTGCCGCATGGAACGACCCTGTAAAGGGTGGCGAAATCACCAAGGGTCAAATGGCTAAGGGTGCTGACGTGGTCTACGCAGCAGCCGGTGCTACAGGTCTTGGTGTGTTGCAAGCCGCCGCTGATGGTGGTGCGCTTTCCATCGGTGTTGATGCCAATCAAAACTATCTACACCCCGGCAAAGTTCTCACTTCAATGATGAAGCGCGTCGACGTTGCTGTTTACAATACGATGAAAGATGGCGTTGCTGGCTTCAAACCCGGCATTCATGCCCTCGGTCTGAAGGAAGATGGCGTTGGCTATGCCATGGACGATAATAACAAGGCTTTGATGACCGCTGATATGACCGCGAAAATTGAAGCTGCCAAGGCTGACATCATTTCCGGCAAGCTGGAAGTGCATGACTATATGGCCGACAACAAGTGCCCAGTTGAATAATTGAGAGCTCTTGCCCTCCCTCAGAAATGAGGGAGGGCATTTCTATA
Source organism: Hyphomicrobiales bacterium (assembly GCA_025362535.1). Lineage (GTDB taxonomy): Bacteria > Pseudomonadota > Alphaproteobacteria > Rhizobiales > Aestuariivirgaceae > Aestuariivirga. The sequence continues at coordinate 9,669 of JANYGE010000417.1, read as the reverse complement.
ATCTGTCATGACCCCAGCCATTGAACTCATTGGAATAGACAAGCGCTTTGGTGCTGTGCATGCGAATAATGATGTTTCGCTGAGCATAGCCAAATCTTCGATCCATGGCATTATCGGTGAAAATGGAGCTGGCAAATCGACCCTCATGTCGATCCTGTTTGGCTTTTATGCCGCCGACAAAGGCGAAATTAAAGTTCAAGGCAAGACCGTTAAAGTTAACTCTTCCACCGATGCGATCGCATTGGGCATTGGCATGGTGCACCAGCATTTCATGTTGGTTGATCCTTTTACTGTTCTTGAAAATGTGATCCTCGGCGCGGAAGGTGGCGCCTTGATTGGACCCGCTCTGGCCAAAGCGCGGGCTGAATTGAAACGCTTGGCCGATGAATATGAGCTTGATGTCGACCCTGATGCCATTGTCGGTGAATTGCCGGTTGGGCTGCAACAGCGTGTTGAAATTTTGAAGGCTCTCTACAAAGGCGCTGATGTTCTGATTTTAGACGAGCCCACGGGGGTTCTCACGCCGGATGAGGCCGATCATCTGTTTCGTATTTTGCAGCAGCTGCGCAATCAAGGCAAAACCGTTATTCTGATCACGCATAAATTGCGCGAGATTATGGCCATTACCGATCATGTGTCCGTCATGCGGCGCGGTGAAATGGTGGCAACCAAGGAGACCGCAAAAACCTCGCTCGAAGAACTTGCTGAATTGATGGTGGGCCGCCGTGTGCTTATGCATGTGGAGAAAGGTGCAGCCCATCCCGGCGAGGTTGTTCTCGATGTGAAAAATCTCGTGTGGCGTGACCGTAAAGGCACGCCGCGTGTTGATGGGGTTTCCTTCCAAGTACGCAAAGGCGAGATTGTGGGCATTGCTGGTGTTTCTGGCAATGGCCAATCGGAATTGCTTGATGTGATCACTGGCATCGCCAAGGCGACATCAGGCACGGTGCTGTTTGAAGGTGAAGATATTACGGATTTAAATGATCCCTCTATCTTACGAAGGCGCGGCATGGCCCATGTGCCGGAAGACCGCCAACACCGAGGCCTGATCACATCCTTTAGCGCTGCTGAATCAGCAATACTCGGTTGGCAAAATGATGCGGGTCTTGGACGCTCTTATCACCTCAACCGAAACGCCGTGATTGAGCGCTGCCGCAAACAGATGGAAGAATTTGATGTGCGGCCTGCCGACCCACTTTTAAAATCGTCAAAATTTTCTGGCGGCAACCAGCAGAAACTTATTTTAGCGCGTGAGATTGGTTCTAATCCTGATCTCTTAATTGTGGGCCAACCCACACGCGGTGTGGATATTGGGGCCATTGAATTCATCCATAAGCGCCTCATACATCTGCGCGATATGGGCAAGGCAATATTGCTGGTATCGGTTGAGCTTGATGAAATTCGCTCTTTGTCGGATCGCATTCTTGTGATGTTTGCTGGCCGTGTGATGGGAGAACGCGGGCCAGACGCTGATGAGCGCGAACTTGGTCTGCTTATGGCTGGCGTTGTGAAGGATGCGGCGTGATGAGTGCGCGGGGTGAACTTCCAACTTGGGTTGATGTGGGGTTGATCCCGCTGATCAATCTTGTCTTGGCGCTTCTGATTTCAGGATTGGTTGTCGTTATTATTGGCGAGAATCCGTTTCAAGCGTTAGGCATCATGCTGCATGGCGCTTTGGGCTCGCTCAAGGGCTGGTCTTACATGTTCTATTATGCCACCAATTTTATATTCACGGGACTTGCCGTGGCGGTGGCCTTTCATGCCGGGCTTTTCAATATTGGTGGCGATGGGCAGGCTTATGTGGCGGGGCTGGGTGCGGCAACACCGGGGCTTATTCTGGGCGGAGCACTTGCGGCAATTTTGCCTGCAGGAATTTCGCAGCCGATCACACTCTTTGTAGCTCTAATGGGAAGTATTTTGTTTGGCGCATTCTGGGCGTTCGTCCCCGGCTATTTGCAAGCCAAGCGCGGCAGCCATATTGTGATCACAACCATTATGTTCAATTTCATTGCATCAAGCTTGATGGTGTATCTCATCAACAATGTGTTTCGTCCGATCACCTCAATGGCGGTGGAGAGCAAGGCCATTAATGATGCTTATATTTTAAATTTCCGCGAGATTGGCCGGTTGATCGGCATGAAGCTGCCATCATCACCGTTAAACCCGGTTGTGTTCTTGGCGTTTATTGCTGCATTTATTATTTGGTATCTTTTGTGGCGAACCAAGCTTGGCTATGAGCTTCGGGCAGTCGGGGCCAATAGCGAAGCTGCAATCTATGCCGGCATTAAGCCTTCGCGCATCATCATGATCGCAATGGCTATATCTGGCGGGCTAGCTGGACTCGTGGCCTTCAATGAAATTCTGGGTGTGCAACATCGCTTGCTGCTAGACTTTGTGGGTGGAGCTGGGTTTGTTGGCATTGCTGTGGCTCTGATGGGCCGCTCACATCCTCTGGGCATTGTGTTGTCTGCCCTGCTCTTTGGGCTTCTCTATCAAGGTGGAACTGAACTCTCCTTTGCCATCCAATCGATCTCGCGCGACATGATTGTGGTCATTCAAGGCCTCGTTATTTTATTCATGGGTGCGCTTGAAGATGCGTTCCGCCCGTCTCTCACCGCTCTGTTTTTCAAGGTGGAGGAATAGATGGATCTCTCAATATTTCTTGAAATTCTATCTTCCACCATGCGCATGTCTGTGCCACTCATCCTTGCCTGTTTAGCTGGCCTTTGGAGTGAGCGTTCTGGCATTGTCGATATTGGTCTTGAAGGCAAAATGCTGGCGGGCGCTTTTGCGGCAGCAGCAGCAGCATCTTACTTCCAATCGCCTTGGATGGGATTGTTTTTTGCAATCATTATTTCGCTGCTGATGTCTTTGGTGCATGGTTATGCCTCAATCACCCAGCGCGGCAATCAGGTGGTGTCTGGTGTTGCCATCAATATGCTGGCCGCTGGGCTTACCGTGGTGATCGGCAATAGCTGGTATAAGCAAGGCGGGCGCACACCTGCGCTTGATGATCTTACGCGCTTTATGCCGATTGATTTTCCGGGGCGTGCGAGTCTGTTCAGCATTCCGGTATTCGGCCCCATTTCGAAAATTTTTTTAGACCATTCGATTTTGACTTACCTGGCTTTTGCAATGGTGCCGCTTTCCGCTTGGGCCCTCGCAAAAACTCGTTTTGGACTGCGTTTGCGGGCGGTGGGCGAAAATCCACATGCAGTGGATACCGCAGGCATTTCGGTTGCGAGATTGCGCTATCAAGCAGTGATCATTGCTGGCATTCTCTGCGGCATAGCTGGAACTTATCTATCAACCTCACTCTCAGCCGGTTTTGTTCGTGATATGACAGCAGGGCGGGGCTATCTCGCCCTCACCGCATTGATCTTCTCCAATTGGCGCGCTTGGCCTGCTCTCTATGCCTGTCTGCTGTTTGGCTTTTTGCAAGCAATTGCCAATTTTCTGCAGGGCGTACATTTCTTTGGTCTTGAAATTCCGGTGCAATTCTTCAATGCATTGCCTTACGTTATGACCGTGATTTTGCTGGCAGGCTTTATCGGCAAATCTGTCCCACCACGGGCTTCTGGTATTCCCTACACAAAGGATCGTTAAATGCGTGACCTGGTTGATGCTGCAATAGTTGCACGAGCGAAAGCCCATGCACCCTATTCCAAATTTTATGTTGGTGCAGCAATGCGAGATGAACACGGCCTTATTCACGCTGGGGCCAATATGGAAAATGCTGCTTATCCGCAAGGTTGGTGTGCCGAATGTTCAGCAATTGCACATTTGATTATGGCGGGAGGAACCCGTATTAAAGAAGTTGCCGTTCTCGGCAATGGCGCCACGCTATGCACGCCTTGTGGTGGTTGCCGCCAAAAAATTCGCGAATTCGCCGCAGGTGATGTGAAAATACATTGTTGTACTGAGCAGGGAACATTAATCCGCACATTTACGTTGGATGAGCTGTTGCCCGCAAGCTTTGGACCGGAGAATTTGAGATGAACACCCTTAAAGACAGATTTCTAGGCCGCAGCCCGAAGGTTGCCATCATCCTCGGTTCGGCTCTTGGTTCAGTGGTTGAGGCGGTGCAAGACCCTCTGATTATTCCCTATGCCGAACTTTCAGGTTTTCCTGTGCCAAAAATTTCTGGCCACGCCGGTAAACTCTATATCGGAAAAATTGGTGGCAAGGAGGTGGCTGTGCTGGCGGGCCGTGCGCACCCTTATGAGTCTGGCAATGCTGCCGTTATGCGCCCAGTCCTTGATCAACTGAAAGCAGCAGGCATAGAAACACTGATTGTCACAAATGCGGCAGGCTCCCTCAAAACATCCATGGGGCCAGGCTCCATCATGCTGATCACTGACCACATCAATTATGCGGGCATGAATCCGTTGATCGGCCAACATGGCGATGAGAATTTTGTACCAATGACAGATGCCTATGAACCCACTTTGCGCAAACAGTTTCTGGCGGCTGCAAAAAAAGAAAAAATGACCCTCAAGCAGGGTATCTATGTCTGGTTTTCAGGCCCTTCTTTTGAAACACCCGCTGAAATAAAAATGGCGCAGGTCTTTGGCGGTCATGCTGTGGGCATGTCTACAGTGCCGGAAACCATCATCGCGCGGCGCTTGGGGTTAAAGGTGGCTGGTCTTTCTGTGATTACCAATTTAGGCGCTGGCATTAAGGGCGCTAATCCTTCGCATGCAGAAACCAAACGCGAAGGAGAAAAGGCCGCCAGCAATATGAAGCGCCTGCTCACACGCTTTTTCAAGGACATGAAATAGTGCTGCCACAGGAAGTCATCCGCGCCAAGCGCGACGGGCGTACCTTGACAAGTAATGAAGTACAGGAATTCATCAGTGGACTGACGAATGGTTCTGTCTCTGAAGGCCAAGTGGCAGCTTTTGCCATGGCGGTCTTCTTCAAAGGCATGAGCGCTGATGAGGCGGTTGGCCTCACCCTTGCCATGCGCGATTCCGGCACAGTGCTCACCTGGGATTTGCCAGGGCCAGTGGTCGATAAGCATTCGACAGGCGGCATTGGTGATAATCTATCCTTGATGCTTGCTCCCATGTTGGCAGCCTGCGGCTGTTATGTGCCGATGATTTCAGGGCGTGGCCTGGGACATACGGGAGGCACCTTAGATAAACTGGATTCTATTCCAGGGTATAATACGGCACCCGGTCTTGATCTCTTCCGCAAGGTTACCCGCGAAGTGGGTTGCGCCATTATTGGACAGACAGCAGATCTCGCTCCAGCAGACAAGCGGCTCTATGGTATTCGTGATGTGACGGCCACGGTTGAATCCGTGCCGCTGATCACGGCTTCCATTCTTTCAAAAAAATTGGCTGCAGGCCTGCAACATCTGGTGATGGATGTTAAGTTTGGCTCTGGTGCATTTATGAGCAAGTTGGAAGATGCCCAAGCCTTGGCTAAATCGCTGGTGAGTGTGGCCAATGGTGCGGGGCTTAAAACCACAGCGCTGATCACCGACATGGATCAACCGCTGGCTCCTTATGCGGGCAATGCTCTGGAGGTTTTGCATGCGGTTGGATTTTTAAAAAACCACATCGTTAATTACCGCGTGCAGGAGACCACGGTTGCGCTTGGTGCCGAGCTCTTGGTCAGTGCAGGAATTGCCGCAAGCCGCGAAGCTGCAAGTATTCAATTGCTGAAGGCTTTGCAATCTGGCGCAGCGCTTGAAATTTTTGCCCGCATGGTGGCTGCACTTGGAGGTCCAAAAGATTTTATCGAGCGTCCTGAGTCCTATCTGAAAGCGGCCCCGATCATCCGTCCAGTTTATGCTGATGCTGAAGGTGTGATTGCAAAAATTGCTACACGGGATTTGGGCCTCGCGGTGATTGAGCTTGGCGGTGGCAGGCGGCGCGCTGATGATAAGATTGACCATGCTGTTGGTCTTTCGCAGCTGCTCGGTAAAAATTTTGTCAGCGATAATAATACGCCACTCTGCATGGTGAATGCGCGGGATGAAGCAAGTTTTGCGCGGGCTGCGGCGCTTGTTAAAAATGCTTATGTGATTGGTGAGACTAGACCGGAGGTCTCGCCTATATTGGAACGCATCACCGCATGAGCAGGGCCTTTCTCTTCGTCATGGATTCAGTTGGCATTGGCGGAGCACCTGATGCAGCAGCCTTTGGTGATGAAGGGGCCTGCACTGTCGGCCATATTTCGGATCATATGAAGCTTCATGTGCCCAATCTTATCGCTCTGGGATTGGCCAAAGCCGTGAATGCGGCCAGCGGTTCGGCTCATGGCTTGGATGTAAATACGCCAGTACAAGGGTCTTGGGGCTTTGCCACCGAAATATCGCAAGGCAAAGATACCATAACGGGGCATTGGGAAATGGCGGGGGTGCCATTGCAATTTGCCTGGGGATATTTTCCACACAGCATTCCGGCTTTTCCGCAAAGCCTGATGGATGAAATTATAAAGCGCTGCAACTTGCCGGGACTCTTAGCGCTTTGCCATGCTTCAGGAACGGAGGTGATTGAAGATTTTGGTGAAGAGCATGTGCGCTCTGGCAAGCCTATTGTTTATACCTCTGCCGATTCAGTGATTCAGATTGCAGCACATGAGGAAAGCTTTGGGCTGCAGAGGCTTTATGATGTGTGCAAGGTGACGCGGGACCTCACCTATGACTTAAATATCGGGCGGGTGATTGCGCGGCCCTTTATTGGCACTGCTGCCAAAAATTTTACCCGCACCGGAAACCGCAAAGACTATGCCGTGCTGCCGCCATTGCCAACTCTGCTGGATATTTTAAACGCGAACCAGCGCGAGGTTATTTCCGTTGGAAAGATTGGTGACATCTTCGCCCATTCTGGCACAGGCAAAGAATATAAGGTTTCGGGCAATGCAGCATTGATGGCAGAGACATTGCGCCATATGGATGGCCTTGCTGACAGTGGATTTTTGATGACCAATTTTGTCGAGTTTGACACCGAATATGGTCACCGCCGCGATATACTTGGCTATGGCCGCGCCCTTGAGAGATTTGATGCGATGTTGCCTTCTGCGCTGGCGAAGTTGCGACCCGATGATTTGCTCATCATCACAGCCGATCATGGCAATGATCCCACTTGGAAAGGCACCGATCACACGCGTGAAGCCATTCCGATTTTATGCAACCAGGCTTTAGAGATCGGCAAGCGCAATAGCTTTGCAGATATTGGACAAAGCATTGCCTCGCATTTGGGCCTGCCCTCCTTGGCCGCAGGCGTTGCTTTCAAACCAATTTACAGAGACTAATTTCTAATCTACGAAGATCCTACTGGGGCATTTTGATTCTGGAGTTATTCATGAAAAAAATTATTGCCCTGGCCTTGCTTGCCTGTGCCACTGCTGCACCACTCCAAGCCCAAGAGATTGGTGGCCATTACAAGGTTGAAGGCACCAATATTAACGGCACGACTTACGATGGCGATGCCACAATCACCTTAACCTCGGAAACCACGTGCGAAATAGAATGGGTAACTGGCCCCACCACTTCCAAAGGTATTTGCATGCGTAATGACGATAGTTTTGCTGCGGGCTATGAGATTGGCAATGAGGTGGGCCTCATAATTTACAAAGTGGCTGCCGATGGGGTGATGAATGGCTTGTGGACCATTGCCGGCAATGGCGGCAATGGCACGGAAACTCTTACACCGATTAAATAACCCTCAGCATGAGGGGGTTGCTATTCCGCCCGCTTTAACACGGCGCGCAACACGTCTTTCACACCAATCGCACCGGCGAAACTGTTATCTTCATTGAACAGGGCCACTGGTGCGGTTTCGGATTTGTGCATGGCAAGCATCACAGTTTTCAAGCTTGTGCCGGGCGTTGCCCAGAACACTGGTTTTGATTTTGCATCAAATTTGTTTTCAGCATCAACACAAGAAACCCAAGCGGCTTTCTCACCATCACGTTCCACCACTGTCACCTTGTTATCTTTGCCCAATTTGAAGCGGGTCGTTTTGCGGCGGTCGAGCCAGATCCAGCCAGCTTTATCTTTTTCCAATTCGTGAACACCACGCATCACGTTCCATGCGGTGAGCACCGAGAGTGGATTTACGTTCGCAATAAATTCGCGCACATAATCATTGGCAGGCCTGAGTACGATATCTTCAGGACGGCCCGATTGCACAATGCGACCACCTTCCATGATGGTGATGGTGTTGCCAATTTTGAGCGCTTCTTCGAGATCATGGCTGACGAAAATAATGGTTTTCTTCAGTGACTTTTGCAGCTGCAAAAGCTCATCTTGCAGCTTGGTGCGGATCAACGGATCAAGTGCCGAGAAGGGTTCATCCATCAACAGGATTGGCGCTTCGGTGGCAAAGGCGCGGGCGAGGCCGACACGCTGTTGCATGCCGCCAGAAAGTTCATGGGCAAATTTCTTTGACCATTGGTCAAGGCCCACCAATTTAAGTTGCTTATCGACGCGGGTCTTGCGTTCAGCATCGGGAACGCCCGCAAGCTCCAATCCAAAGCCCACATTCTCAGCCACAGTGCGCCACGGCAACAGTGCAAATTGCTGAAACACCATGGCCACCTGGCCTTGGCGTAGATGGCGAAGCGTTGCTTCATCGCAGGTGACCACATCTACCATTTTGTCGCCATCGCGCACCAGCACGGAGCCCCGGGTGACCGTATTGAGACCATTCACGGCACGCAGAAGTGTTGATTTTCCGGAGCCAGATAGGCCCATTAAAACCGAGATTTCACCCTCTTTGACAACAAGGCTCGCACCCGCACAGCCCAACACCGAACCGGTCTTGGCTAAAATCTCGGTGCGGTCTCTGCCAGCATCAAGCATGGTCACAGCTTCGCGGGTGTCCTTGCCAAACATGATGTCGACGTTTTTGAATTCAACTGCCACACTCATAATTTGGCTCCTTGGCCGACGCGGCACATGCGGTCGATGATGATGGCAAGCACGACAATGGCGAGGCCTGCTTCAATGCCGAGCGGAATGTTAAGCGAGTTCAAAGCGCGCACCACGGGAGAGCCCAAACCATTGGCACCAATCAAAGCGGCGATCACCACCATCGAAAGCGAGAGCATGATGCATTGGGTGAGGCCTGCCATGATGGTGGGCAGAGCCGATGGCAATTCCACCTTCCACAGAAGCTGACTCTTGGTAGCTCCGAAAGCTTCGCCAGCCTCAATGAGAGGACGGGGCACCGAAGTGATACCCAAATGGGTCAGGCGAATTGGGGCGGGTGCTGCAAATATTACGGTGACGATCAGCCCAGGGGCAACACCCAAGCCAAACAAGATCAAAACCGGAATGAGATAAACAAAGGTTGGCATGGTCTGCATCAGATCGAGCACGGGCAAAAGAAACTGGTAAACCCGAGGCTTGTGGGCGGCCCAAATTCCAATGGGCACACCGATGAGCATTGATGCTCCTGCGGCGGCACAGACGAGGACAATGGTTTCAACCGTTTGTTTCCAAAGCCCTTGATTAAGAATGAACAGAAGGCCGAGCAAAACGCCCAAGGCCAGTTTCCAAGATTTTTGTAAGCCCCAGGCCAAAGCAACAATGGCCAAGATAATTATAAGGGGTGGAAACCACAAAAGAACGCTGACAAGACCCTCAATAATAAAAGTGAGTCCGCGCGCAATCAGATCGAAAAATGCACTGAAATTTGTTGTGAGAAAACC
>JANYGE010000367.1 GCA_025362535.1 Hyphomicrobiales bacterium | reverse complement strand
GCACTGGGGGCAACCGTGCGCGAGGCGCAAGCTGCGGCCTATGCTGCTGTCGATAAAATCCAATGGCCCGAAGGGTTCTGTCGGCGCGATATTGGCTGGCGGGCTTTATAAGTTGATATATGTTCCTATATTTAACCTATGAATAGCTCCCCTAAAATTGGCCTTGCCCTTGGCGGTGGTGCCGCGCGTGGCTTGGCGCATATTCCCATGCTCGAAGCTTTTGATGAATTGGGGCTCAAGCCTTCCATGATTGCAGGCTGCAGCATGGGAGCCTTGGTTGGTGCGGCCTATGCGGGTGGCATGTCAGCGCGTGAAATTCGCGACCATGCTGAAAGGCTGTTGGCCAATAGAATGGATATGGCGCGGCATGTGTTCGGCTTCAAGAAAACTAGACTTGGTGACATATTTTCTCTCAAGGGGCTCTCATCCCTGCAACTTGACGGGCAAAAGCTGGCTGATATTGCCCTGCCCGATCATTTGCCTCAGCTTATTGAAGATCAGTTGATCCCGCTTAAAGTGGTAGCGACGGATTATGAGCGCATGGAAGAAGTGGTTTTCACTTCTGGCTCGATCTTACAAACGGTGGGTGCTTCGATTGCTATTCCTGGGCTCATTGCAGCACCGCGCATTGATGGTCGCATTCATGTGGATGGTGGCGTGAAAAATCCGGTGCCGTTTAATCATGTGACCGAGGGCATGGATTATGTGGTGGCCATTGATGTGACGGGCAGGCTCAAGCCCGTGCTGAAGGCGCATCCCTCCAACTTAGAACTCGCAGTCGGTTCCATGCTGATTATGTTTCATGAAATAGCTGATTTGCGACGAAGACAGGCCCCGCCTGATTTTTATGTTTCTCCTGATGTCGATCATTTTGGCTCGGGTGATTTTTTCAAAGTGAAAGAGATCTTTGCGGCCGCGGCGCCAGCCAAAGAAAAGCTGAAGCGGGCTTTGGATTTGCGATTCAGCTCAAGCGCTTAGCGGCGAGACTTGAAGAAATCTCTGAGCATAGACTGGGACTCCACCTCGCCAATGCCGCTGTAAACTTCTGGCGCGTGATGGCACGTAGATTGAGAAAAAAACCGTGGGCCATTTTCCACGGCCCCCATTTTTTCATCGCCTGCCGCAAAATAAACCCGGCGTAAGCGCGCAAAAGAAATGGCAGCGGCACACATGGCGCAGGGTTCCAACGTGACATAGAGATCGCAGTCTATCAGGCGTTCCGATGAGATAGTTCCTGCCGCTGCGCGAATGGCGAGCATTTCTGCATGGGCTGTAGGGTCTTTCAATTCCAGTGTACGGTTACCGAAACTGGCCAAGAACTTGCCTTGGGCATCGACAATAACAGCGCCCACCGGCACTTCGCCGCGTTCAGCGGCAGCGCGGGCTTCAGCGAAAGCTTGTATCATAGGCTCTGGCAGTTTTTGCTTCATCGTGGCACAGAAGCGGCAGTTCAGGCGAAAGGCAAGAGGAAAGCGATATGCGCATTGTTGGTGGAAAATTTAGAGGCAAGGCCCTGGCTGGGCCAACCAGCGAGGCGACGCGGCCAACATCTGACCGGGTGCGCGAGTCTATTTTCAATATTCTGGCGCATGGCATCGCTGATTTCACGCTTGAAGACGCTCGTGTGATGGACCTGTTCGCGGGGACAGGTGCGTTGGGTTTGGAAGCGATTTCACGCGGGGCGAAGTTCTGTTTGTTTGTGGAGGAAGATTCTGCTGCGCGCGGTGTGATCCGCAATAATAGCGATGCCTGCGGTGTCATCGGCCAATGTAAAATCTGGCGGCGTGATGCAACCGACCTTGGTCCGTCAGCACCGCAATCGCCTTATAGTCTGGTGTTCATTGATCCACCCTATGGCAAGGGATTGGGTGAAAAGGCTTTGCAATCTCTATTGGCAGGGGGATGGCTTGCGGCAGGGGCCATTGTGGTTTTGGAAGAGGCTGAGAAATCCGTGGTCGCTGACGTTTCGGGTGTGGAATTGCTCGACCAGCGAACTTATGGCGATACGCAAGTTCGGATCTACCGCTTTACTTCCGCCCAAATAACCGCTCCACATCTGCCAGTTTCAACTCAATAAATGTGGGCCTGCCATGGTTGCATTGGCCAGAATTTGGGGTCACTTCCATTTCGCGGAGCAGCGCATTCATTTCTTCGGGCCGTAGAGATCGTCCAGCGCGCACGGAATGATGGCACGCCATCGTGGCGAGCACATGGTTGATGCGGGCCTCCACAGTGCTTGCGGACTCCAATTCTCGCACATCATCGACCAAGTCTTTGAGGATGGCTGCGATGTTGCCGGAACTCAGGGCTGCCGGAACTTCACGCACGAGCACAGCCCCTTCGCCAAAACTTTCAAGTTTTAAGCCAGCTGTATTGAGAATATCTTCAACGCTTGAAAGTGCGGCAACGGATGCCGGATCAAGATCGACCACTTGCGGCACCAATAGGGCTTGAGTGATGACACCCTGCCCGGCCCGTTCACGCTTCAGGCGTTCATAGACAATGCGTTCGTGGGCTGCGTGTTGATCGACAAGTAGAAAACCATCATGGGTTTGCGACACAATATAGGTGCCGTGAATTTGTGCCCGGGCGACACCCAAAGGATAATCCTCTTGTGGCAGGTCTTGAACATGGGCCGCCTGCAAGGGCATTTGCATTTCGAATGCTGATTGCGCTGCTTCTGAAAAGTGATCCGTGGACGGCGTATAATTTCCAGCCCTGAATGATTGCGCTGTTGCAAAAGACGCTGAGGTATCTGGCTTGGCGATTGAACCCGCAATGGCACGGCGGATAGCCGAGACGATGAAGCTGCGCACGAAACCAGAATCGCGAAAGCGCAACTCGGTTTTGGCGGGATGCACATTCACATCCACACGGTCCGCAGCGCAGCTGATGAACAGGGCCACTGCCGGATAGCGCCCGGGCGGCAGCACATCAGCATAGGCCCCGCGTATGGCACCTGAGATGAGTTTATCGCGCACTGGTCTGCCATTCACAAAGGTGAACTGATGGGTGGCTTGGCCACGCGCATAGGTGGGAAGGCTGGCATAGCCTTCAACTTGAATGTCTTCGCCCACGTGGCTGAGCGCTACAGAGTTTTCCATAAATTCACGGCCCATGATGCGGGC
>JANYGE010000359.1 GCA_025362535.1 Hyphomicrobiales bacterium | reverse complement strand
GCACTGGTGAAGGAAGCGATGCCGCCGGATTTGAGGTGAGTTAAATGTCGACTAAAGAAGAAGTAAAAGCAGAACTTGAAAGGCGCCAATTCGGCTATTTCTTGAATCAGATTCCTTGCGAACATAAATGTGAGGAAATTGAGAGCAGATGTAAACCAGAGCCTGATATTTTATTTCGTAAAAGCATTGCATTTGAGCTTACGGAAATATGCCCACCTGAGGTGGCTCATTTAAACTCAATTTTACCGAAAGTGGGTGGTGTAAAATTAGTTTATCCAGCCAATACCGCCGCTGAAAGAATTTCCGAAAAACTTACAATCCCGTACGTTTCATCTTTTCCGCTAGAGTTATTGTGTTTCAGAACAAGTCGTACACTTTGGCACGATGAGGTTGTATTAAGTGAATTGCGAACCGCGCTGGCATCACACGCAAAAATACAATTCCAGCGCATTTGGTACTGTGGTGAAAAAGTTGAAATTATATATAATCCAAGCAATCTACCATTGTTATGATTCAGGTCCGACAAAACTTAGACCTGAAAATAACTGTCAATTGTCCGCAGCCTCCCTCAAAACCTCCTCCGCCCATTGGTTCAAACTAATTCCCTTCAACTGCGCCGCCAGCGCTGCTTTGGCGTGGACTTCGGGAGCAACTCGGAACATCATTTTTCCTGAGTAAGGTTTATCAGGGCTTTTGCCTGTTTCAGTGCAAAAGACGAGATAGTCATCTACTGAATCGCGAAACGCAATTTTAATTTCTGAAAGTGAATTGCCTTCATAAGTGATAATATCATTGATGTTCAAAAGGCGGCCGTGAAGGCAGTCATCTTCGGGCGAGTATTCAACACTGCCGTGATAGCCGTTATAGGTCATTGGTTTTGTCATGGTTTAATTCCAATCTTTATCAAAAATTCTCGCGTTGCGCGGACAACATATTCTTTCGTTTCCTTCTGCGGATGAGGGCGATGGATCATCAGTATCTCGTTTCCCATCTTAAACCTCACGCGGGAACCGGCGCCCTCTTTGATGATGCAATCGACTGCACGCAACAATGCCTCAATATCCGACCAAGCGATATTTGACTTCGTGGGTTCTGCGAATACCGCTTCCAGCGTCTTGCGCTGCCTGTTGTTCATGCTTGCAATATATGATAGCAAACTTTGATGTGCAAGCGGAATTTGCTATCTTGCCCTTGAACTGTAATTCGTTCAGTTCCATATAGCTCTCATGGAAATTGGAATTTACACATTTGCCGATGTCGCGGCGGGCCACCCTGAACAAGCGGGGCTTCGCTTGCGCAACCTAGTTGAAGAGATGGAGCTGGCTGATCAGGCTGGGCTTGATGTGTTTGCCGTGGGTGAACATCACCGCGCGGATTATGCCGTCTCTTCGCCTGCAGTCGCTTTGGCGGCGGGGGCTTCGCGCACCAAGCGCATCAGGCTTTCCAGTGCGGTTACGGTTCTTTCCTCAGATGATCCGGTGCGCGTGTTCCAGCAATTTGCCACAGTGGATGGGATTTCCAATGGCCGCGCTGAGATTATGGCGGGGAGGGGATCGTTCATCGAATCCTATCCGCTATTTGGTTATGATCTCGAAGATTATGATGCGCTGTTTGCTGAGAAGCTCGATCTGCTCATGAAGCTGCGCGATGCCGACCGCATCACCTGGACCGGTGCGCTTCGGCCCTCGCTTAAAGATTCTGGAATCTATCCACGACCAGAACAAAAGAAAATGCCAATCTGGATTGCCGTGGGTGGCACGCCGGAATCAGCAGTGCGGGCAGCGACTTTGGATTTGCCGATGGCGCTGGCTATTATCGGCGGAGATCCGCGTCGGTTCGCGCCGTTTTTTCACCTCTACCGGGAGAGCCATGCCAAGGCTGGCCATGATGCTTCAAAGATTCAGCTCAGCTTGAACATGCATGGTTTTGTTTCCACATCAACGGATCATGCCAAGAAAATTTACAGTGCCGCACATTTGGAAGTGATGAACCGCATTGGCCGCGAGCGTGGTTGGGGACCGCAAGGCATGGCGCATTTTGAAGCGGCGGCTGGTCCCACAGGCAATCTCATTATTGGGGATGCAGCGCGGGTGACCGACCGGATTTTGGAACTGCATGAGATTTTCAAAAACACGCGTATTCTCATTCAAATGGCCATTGGAACGGTTCCGCATGCGGAGCAATTGAAAGCTATTGAAATTTTGGGCAGTAAGGTGGCTCCTGCAGTAAGGAAAGCTTTGATATGACATTACCTCACGTGCCCGACCCAATTGCAGGCGATGCCGCCAGTGTTGATGCCATTGAGCATGTGATTGTTCCGCGCATGCGCGATATTGGGGCGTTTGAAGTGCACCGGGCTTTGCCTGCGGCTGAACGGCAAATGATCGGGCCGTTCATTTTCTTTGATCGGTTTGGTCCGGTGATGATGAAGGCGGGGCAAGGCATGGATGTGCGACCACATCCGCATATTGGTCTAGCTACAGTCACTTGGTTGTTTAATGGAACAATTTATCACCGCGATAGTTTGGGCTCGGAGCAGGCAATTTCGCCAGGCGAACTCAACTGGATGACGGCTGGCAAAGGTATAGTGCATTCGGAGCGTACGCCGGCGTTAGAACGCGCTTCAGGGCAGAATATGTTTGGCTTGCAAAGTTGGGTGGCACTGCCCAAACACCTAGAAGAAGTTCCCCCTGCATTTGAACATATAGCGCATGAGCTGCTGCCGATTTTGAGTGATCATGGCCGCAAGGTTCAAGTGATCGCTGGCAAGCTTTATGGAGCAGCTTCGCCTGTGAAAACCCATTCTGACTTGTTCTACGCTGACGTGAGGTTAGAAACGGGAGCGCGCTTGCCTATTCAGCCTGAGCATGAAGAACGCGGGCTTTATCTTGTCTCAGGCCGTATTGAAATTGCGGGCCGCGTAATCGAAGCGGGCAAGCTGGTTTCTTTCAAACCTAAGGCAGAGATTGTGGTTGAGGCACTTGAGGCGAGCCATTTCATGCTGCTGGGTGGCGAACCAATGGATGGTCCGCGCCATATTTGGTGGAACTTCGTATCCTCTTCGAAAGAAAAAATCGAAGCGGCCAAAGAAGAATGGCGCACTGGCAAGTTTTCTATGGTGCCCGGCGATGACAAAGAGTTTATCCCTCTGCCAAACTAATCTGCCAAAAAAGTGATCGAAGTTTACTTGCTCTTAGAGCCTGCCTGCTCAATTCTTTCCCACCTGCGAGGGAATCATGAGCAAGATTGGCGACAAGATTAAAATTCATCCACTTTATGTGCGCATATTTCATTGGATCAACGCGGTGGCGATGGTGTTGATGATCATGAGTGGTTGGCAAATCTACAATGCGTCTCCGTTATTTGAATGGCTGGAATTTCCCAGATCCCTGACCTTGGGTGGTTGGCTGGGCGGTGGCCTGCAATTTCATTTTGCTGTGATGTGGGTGTTCGTGATCAATTTGCTGATTTATTTCTTCGTCAGCATATTATCCGGCCATTATCGCCGTTCGATGTTTCCCGTTACACCCATGTCCATCCTGCGTGATTTGGGCAAGGCCTTACGCGGCAGGCTTCCGCATGATGTGGGCCACTATAATTCGGTTCAGAAGATTTCATATATTGGTGTGATCGTGCTGATGCTGACGGTGTTCCTCTCTGGCTTGGCGATATGGAAATCGGTACAGTTTCAAACCATCGGCCTTTTGTTCGGAGGCTATGAGGGCGCGCGACTGGTGCATTTCATTTGCATGAGTTTGATCTGTGCCTTCATCGTGATGCATTTGGTTTTAGTGGCCATCGTGCCTTCGACATTTATTCCAATGATAACCGGCTGGGCGCGTAAATCCGCCCCTGTTGAAAAGGGAGTTGATCATGTTGCTTAAACGCAGACTTGCGCCACTGATGTTGGAGCGCACGCAACCGATTTTGAATATTGAACGCCGCGCGTTTATGAAGCAGACGCTTTCCCTCGGCGCGCTGGCCTTGTTAACGGGCTGCGATTCCATCGAAGATAATACGCCAGTGGACCGTATTCTGAAGGCCATGTCGAATTGGAATGATAAGGCTCAAGGTGCCATATTTGATCCCAATAAGCTTGCGCTCACTTATGAGCAAAAAGATGTGGTGGACCCGTTTCGGTTCAACGCATTTTATGGCGAGGATGAAGTGGTTGTGGTTGCTGAAGCGGATTATAAGCTTGAGCTCAGCGGCATGATTGCCGACAAGGCGAGTTGGACACTTGCGCAACTTCGTGAGTTGCCGCAACAATCGCAGATTACCCGTCATATTTGTGTTGAAGGCTGGAGCCTGATTGGCAAATGGGGTGGCCCTTCCTTTGGTGATTTCCTGCGCAAAGTGGGGGCGGATACTACGGCCAAATATGTGGGCTTCAAATGTGCTGATGAGTATTTCACCAGTTTAGACATGGCGACAGCACTTCACCCGCAGACCACGATGGCTTTGACCTTCAATGATAAGACGATTGAACCACGCAATGGCTTCCCGTTTAAAATTCGCGTGCCCACCAAGCTTGGTTTCAAAAATCCAAAACATGTGATGGAAATTTTTGTGACCAATGACTATCCCGGCGGCTATTGGGAAAACCAAGGTTATAATTGGTTTAGTGGCGCTTAATGTTCACGCGTGATCACAAATTCGTGGCTCGCGGGATCGTTATTGGCAGTTGATCCGTATAAGCGGCAAATCAGATGGGGGACGATGTTGTCCTTAAATTTTTGGAGAAACCCATCATGATGAAAACTCTTTTTGCGACTGCACTTCTTGGCCTTGCTCTTGCTGCACCAGCCTATGCCGATGAGATGGCAAAATGTGATGACGCAACAATGATGAAGATTAAGACCGATGTTGGAATGATGAAAGATCCGGCCATGAAGCCTCACATGGAAATGGCGATGAAGGAAATCGATATGGCGGCAATGGCCATGAAAGATCATAAGATGGATGATTGCTCGATGCATCTCACCGAAGCCATGAAACAATCGATGATGAAGTAATTGCCTCATATTGGGTGATTTTTTGAGGGGGCACTTATTTTAGGTGTCCCCTCAATTATTTTTATGGAGCGCCAAGCACTAAGCTCTGAATCTCTCCGGTCCGGATTTCAAAATCGATAGATGGCTTTTCGGTAACACCTGTTGCACTTGCACGATAGTGCCCGGGCTTTAAGACCAAACTGGTGGTCAATTGGCCAAACTCGAGAAGCCTAATGCCTGTTTCATCAGTGATCGTCCAACGCATGTCTTGCCTTAGGGCATCACGATACGAAAGCTGGGCAAGGCCAGCCACATGATCAATATTCACAGCACTCATTACACCGGGTTTTACTTTTACATCGGTCACTGCCACGGCGTTGCCATTTTCGAAACGGCTTTCGATGCGATATTCACCGGCGCTGACTTTTAGAACTTCGCCTGGCGTGTGTGACGATGTGATCAATTGGCCGTGCAGCGGGCCGGATAGGGCAAAGACCTTGGTGAGGCTCGGTAAGGTCTGTGCGCCGAGGCCTTTGACGCGTGGCAGAATGCGTAAACCACCTGCATTGAGAATAAAGTTGACCGAAAGCTTTGTGCCTTCATGCAAGGTTACGCCCTGCAAAATCTGCGCTGCGCCATAGCGCGCGGTA